>PMWT01000182.1 GCA_003166025.1 Acidimicrobiaceae bacterium
ACGGCCGCCCCCACCACGGCCGCGGTGGTGACGGCCCGGACCGCCACGGGAGGCTCGGTCAACTACAGCTACGGGGTGCTGTCGGTGGCGGCCACAGTCTCTGGGACCAAGCTTGTAAGCGTCAGCATCGCGTCCATCGACGACGGAGGCAGCTTTCACTCTGAGTCGATCGACCAACAGGCCATCCCCATCTTGGAACAGGAGGCCCTGCAGGCGCAGAGCGCCAGTATCCAGGGCGTCTCTGGGGCTAGCTACACGAGCGCCGGTTTCGAGCAGTCGCTGCAGTCAGCGCTAACCGAGCTCGGGTTCCACTAACAAAGGACCTTTCCTAATGCGGCGTCGCCTCATCCCGGCGAGACATAGCCGGACAGGAGAGCCGGGCTCCTTCCCGGGACATCGGCTTGGGCCTGGTCGAGGCCAATCTCGACAATGCTGAAGGCGGTGTGGTCCCCGTCCCCATTGATCGTGTCCGGGCCTTTGCCCCCTGAACCGGCCGTTATGACAATGGCAACGTGCTGGGCGATAAGCGCCCCGGGGTCCAGCCCGTAGACGGCCACATCCCCGGGCAGCGGTGCGTAGCCCGTCCCTGTGGCATGCCACGTGCCTCTGGCCTCTCCCCACTCGTAGAAACTGGCTGAAGAGGAGTTGAGGTCGCCGTTTATGTACTGGTAAACGACGGGAGCGCCCGCCTCTTGCCAGACCCAGGCGGCAAAATCGGCGCACCACTGCTCGTCCAGGTTGCCGTTCCCGCAGTCGTTGGTGCCAGACGCCCAGAAGGCGCTGAACCTGTTGCAGTAGGTGCCTGGTGGGTCGGTCTGGTACCCGACCTGGCCCTCCGCGATGGCGACTATGCGGCCGCGAAGGGGGGAGACGGCCGCTGCCAAAGCGAGATCGCGGCTCAATAGCTGGGCGGTCATCGAGGGTGCCCGGAGGGCTCGTACGATTGGTCCCAGCGACGCTTCGGCCCGCCGCGCCACTATCGATGGGTGCCACCTGGCCAATACCACGACGAGCACGAGCAGGCCGGACACGAACAGACGACGCCGACGGTACACCGCCCTCTGCCGGGGGGACGGTCGCACCTTGGTGCTGGCCCGGGCTGCTCGGCCCGCAGCGGGCCCGGCACCGCCCCTGTACGGCCGGCGCGCAGTAGCAGCCCGCTCCGAGCTCATGGCGGCAAGCTACGGCCTGGTCCTTGCGCGGAGATGAACGCTGGCCGCGGGAGCGGCGCCGGAAGAGGCCTACCCGTTCATGTCGCCGTAAGGCGGCTGTCACAGGATGAAAGACATGCTCGGCATTTGCGCTGGCACCAGTGACGGCTTCGACCTCCTCGGCCCGGACGGCTCGACGCCGACCCACACGGCGACGGGCTAGCGTTGGCGGCACCTCGTCCACGGCACCCACAGGCCGAAGGGCCCTCGCCGGGGGTGGCCGCCAATGCCCGCCTGACCGCCACCCTGGCGGCTGTGCTCCTGGCATTGTTGGCCGCCGAGGGGGTGACGGTGCTACGGGTCGGGGCGTTGCTCACCCTGCACGTGTTCATCGGGACGCTGCTCGCCCCCCCGTCGTTTTGAAGATCGGGAGCACCGGTTACCGCTTCGTCCGCTACTACGCCGGTTCACCAGCCTGCCGGCGCAAGGGCCCACCGCCGCCTGCTCTGCGAGTGCTGGGGCCCCTGGTCGTTGTTCTAACGCTTACGCTCTTGGCCAGTGGCATCGCCCTACTGTTCACTGGACCGGGGCTCCGGGGGCAACTTCTGCTCGTGCACCGGGCCAGCTTCATACTTTGGTTCGTGGTCATGGCGGTCCACGTCTTGGGCCATCTCGGAGAGACGGCGCGCCTGGCGCCGAGGGACTTCTACTGGCGCACTCGCAACCAAGTTGCCGGAGCTGGCACCCGCAACTGGGCGCTGGCGATCAGCCTTGTGCTCGGCGCCCTCCTCGCGGTGGTGATGGTCGGCCACGACGCGCACTTCCTGGCCGGATGAAGCGCGATGACGCAGCCAGCGCCCCGTTGCGGTGAGCGAGCTTCGCCGAGAGCCTGGCGGCTGGCGCTTGTCTGCGAAAATAGCGACCATGCGCGTGCTTTTGGCAGAAGACGACGTGCACCTGCGCGGGGTGCTCGAGCGTGGGTTGCGGGAGGAGGGCTACGTCGTCGATGCCGTCGGCACTGGGGAAGAGGCGCTCGACTACCTGCGCATGTACGAGTACGGCGTGTGCATCCTGGACTGGCGCATGCCGGGGGCGTCGGGGCTCGACGTTGTCACTGGAGCGCGCCGGCGGGGTACTCAGGTGCCGTTCTTGATGCTGACGGCTAAAGACGCACCGCCCGACCGGATCCGGGCGCTGGACGAGGGGGCAGACGATTACCTGGTCAAGCCGTTCGACTATGGCGAGCTCCTGGCCCGTCTGCGTGCCCTGTTGCGCCGGGCCAGCGGCGACCGCAGCCCGCTCCTACGCTGTGGTTCATTGACCATCGACCCCTCGACTCATGAGGCGGCCGTGGGCGGCGAGCCGGCCGAACTGACCCCCCGCGAGTTCGCCATCGTTGAGCTGCTGGCCCGCAAGAGCCCGGCCATCGTGGCCCGCCGGTCGATCGCGCTGCACGCCTGGCCTGAGGAAGCCGATGCCGTGGGTTCCAACACGATCGACGTCCACATCGCCCGGCTTCGGGCCAAGTTGGCCCGATCGGACGCCCGCATAGAGACAGTGAGAGGAAGCGGCTACCGGCTGGTAGCCGCTTCCCAGTGAAAGAGGCGCGACCACGAGCGGACCGCTCGTCCCGGCGGGTCAGGGCGAACGTCCACCGGGTCGCCTTTGGTGCCACCGTCATGGCCTTGGTCTTGTACGTTGTCGCCTGCTTCGTAGTTGACCTCGTCGTGGTCGACCGCCTGAACGCCAGCATCGACGCGCGGCTCACGACGCGGCTGCACCAGGTAGTGCCGACGTTTCCGGCGGGCGGCCCCAAGGGCACGATCGGTTCTTACAGCCCGCAGTTCTCGGGCGACTATGACGACGCCCCGATCGTGCTTTGGTGGGTGCCGGGCTCGCGCCTGGCCGCCGTCGGGCTCGACACCAATGGCCCCCGGCTACCGGTCAGCGCGGTCGCCACCGCCAGCCCCCGTAACGCTACCGTCGGCGGCCGCCCGTTCCGCTTGGCAGGCACCTTGCTGGGCGACGGCCGCCTGATCGCGGGGACAACGGCGCAGCAGGTCCGCACTGCGCTGTCCAGCCTCCTCGGAGCCGAGGCGGTCCTCGGCCCGGTGGCTCTTATCATGCTGTACGGCGCGGCCTGGGTGATCGGCCGTAGCGCCGCGGCCCCGGTGGAAAGAGCCCGCCTCCGCCAGCTCGAGTTCACCGCGGACGCGTCTCACGAGCTTCGCACCCCTCTCAGCGTCATCGAGGCCGAGGTCGGCCTGGCTCTCAATGCCAAACGCTCGGCACTGGACTACCGGCGCGCCCTCGAGCGCGTGGCCAACGAAACCAAACGGCTGCGCGGCATCGTTGAGGACCTGCTGTGGCTGGCCCGCCTCGATTCGCTCCCCGCCGCGCCTCCGACCGAGGCCGTCGACATGACCAGTCTGGTCGAGGTCTGTGCCAGCCGGTTCGCGGCCGTTGCAGCTCACCGCGATATAGCCATATCGGTCATGGAGAAGGGCAATCAACCGCCCATCGTGTTCGCTCCCGCAGAGTGGCTCGACCGGCTCGTCTCGGTACTGCTGGACAACGCCTGCCGCTACTCAAATGATGGTGGCCGAGTCGACGTCACCGTCTCGAGCCAGGGGGACCGAGTGGGGGTGTCCGTGGACGACACGGGGCCCGGGATTTCAGACGAGGACCGCAACCACATTTTTGAACGGTTCCACCGGGCGAGCAGCTTGCCTGGCGGCGCCGGCCTGGGCCTGTCGATTGCCGACGCCGTCGTGCGGGCCACGAACGGCACTTTTGAGGTAGGCCGAGCGCCCCTCGGCGGGGCTCGCCTCGCCGTTTCGTGGCCCCGGTACCGGCCCCAAGCGGCTTAAGCGGGCAGGCCGGACGCGCCCTCCAAACTGAAGCCGACCTAATAACCGACCCCCACCAGCGCTGGCTTCACGCTGCCGTAAGGTCAGCCCCCTACCCTCGGCCTTCATAACAGGACTGATCAAGAGGGCCCAGTGACACTTGCCGACACCCGCCAGCTCTCGGGCGCCGACCTAACGGTGCCGGGACGAGCACCGGCGTCATTGCGCCCGCGAGGCAGCGGCACCGGTCCCCGCAGCCGGCCCCGTCCAGGACGCCGCCCCCGGCACTGGACAGCTGACCTGTTCCTGGTGCTGGTAGGGACGGGTTTCGGCGCGGTGGTGGGCGAGGTGGTCACCGCCGAGAGCCGGGGGGCACTGGCAGCCCCGGGCGGGCTCCTCATCGCCGGGGGCCGCTTTGCCGGTTTTGCCGGGGCCTACCTAATGCTCGTCATGTTGTTGCTGATCGCCCGCATCGGTTGGTTGGAGCGAGCTGTCGGCCAGGACCGCCTCGTGCGTTGGCACCGCCGCGTGTCGCCCTGGGCACTCGGGTTGATCACCGCCCACGTGGTGCTGATAACTCTGGGCTACGCCCAGTCGGCAAAAACCGGGGCACTGAGACAATTTTGGACCTTCCTGTCCTCCTATCCCGATATCTTGGCCGCCGCTGTCGCGTTCGGCTTGCTCGTCGTGGTCGCCGTCACGTCTGTTCGGATCGCCCGTCATCGGCTCAAGTACGAAACATGGTGGGTGGTGCACCTCTACACCTACATGGCCCTCGCCCTTGCCTTCGCGCACCAGATAGCGACGGGGGCGTCGTTTGTCGGCCATCCCTTGGCTAGGGCTATTTGGGCTGTGGCGTGGGCAGCTACGGCGGGGCTGGTGGTCACGTACCGCTTCGTTGTCCCCTTGTTGAGGAGCGCTCGTCACCAATTGCGCATCGAGCGTGTCAAACAGGAGGCGCCGGGCGTGTACTCGGTCATTTGCCGGGGCCGCCGGGTCGACCGTTTGGCGGTATCCGGCGGGCAGTTTTTCCAATGGCGCTTCCTGGCAGAGGGGCTGTGGTGGCAAGCGCACCCGTATTCTCTGTCGGCCTTGCCCCGGCCACCCATGGTGCGCCTGACCATAAAGGCCACGGGGGACTATGGCAAGGCGGTACGCGGGCTCCAGCCCGGGACCCGAGTCCTCGTCGAGGGGCCCTACGGCGCGTTCACCCACCACGCCCGGTCGACCGACAGCGTCGCCCTTATCGCCGCTGGTGTCGGCGTTACCCCGGTCCGGGCCATGCTCGAAGACCTCCCTTACAACGTCGACGTTGTCGTGATCGTGCGCGCCTCGTCATATCAAGATCTTGTGCTCCGGGACGAGGTCGCAGCCCTCGTCGAGAGGCGGGGGGGACAGGCGTACGCCGTTGTCGGCCCCCGCCAGACTGCTCGCTTCGACGCAGACGCATTAGCCAAGTTCGTACCGGACTTGGCTCTGCGTGACGTCTTCGTGTGCGGTCCAGGGGGCTTTACCGAGCCCGTCATCGCCTCCGCCCTCGCCCTTGGCGTACCTAGGTCCCGCATCCACTACGAAGCTTTCGCCTTCTGATCCCCGACCGTCCCCATAGCCGACACGTATCGACGAAATCCCGTTAGCGACAGGTCACCAACCATGAACGAGCACAAGTGAAACGCGCCGGCATCGTGGCCGTTGCCTCGATGGTGGGCTTCGCCGGCGTCCTTTCCTTCCACGCAAAGGCCGCACCGCTCGGCTTCGGCGTGCGGGTGGTGGCACCTGGCGCGGGCCAGACAGGCCCGACGACGACGACGGCACCTTCGCCGGCGACAAGCGCTCCCTCTGCCGCATCCTCGCAGGCCCGGACGGCCACCGGCGCAGCGGTGAACTACAATTACGGTGTACTTTCGGTTTCCGCGACCGTCCAGGGGACGAAGCTGACGAACGTGACCATCGCCTCGATCGATGACGCGGGAAACTTCCGGTCCGAATCGATAGACCAACAGGCGGTCCCTGTGCTCGAGCAGGAGGCGCTCCAGGCACAGAGCGCCAATATTCAGGGGGTTTCCGGTGCCAGTTACACCAGCGCCGGTTTCGAGGATTCCCTGCAATCGGCTCTCACCCAGCTTGGTTTTCGGTGAAACAGCTGCGCCAACCCGGGGCAAGCCCGGAAGTGCAGAGCTGGCACCTGCACAAACGGGAAGAGGTCATGGGTACGGTCGTGACTCTCGATACTTATGGCGAAGGTACCAAGCCTCCTCGAGAGGTGCACGTGCGAGCGGCGCGGGCGCGCGCCGTGCTGCAACGAGCCGACGCCGTCTTCAGCACCTGGAAAGAGCACAGCCCCCTCAACCAGTTCCGGCGGGGCGAGATCACCCGCGACGAAGTCCTGCCCGAGATCAGGGAGGTATTGCAGGCATGTGAGCGGGCAAAGTTTATATCTGACGGCTACTTCGACCCGTGGGCGTTGCCCGGGGGCGTCGACCCTACCGGCTACGTGAAGGGCTGGGCGGCACAGCGAGCGGCAGAGATGCTCTACGGCCCCGGGGTGGGCGGCGCGGTTGTCAACGCCGCCGGCGATATTGCCACTTGCGGCAGCCCTGCACCGGGAAGGCCCTTCCAGTTGGGCGTCGCTGACCCTTCAGACCGCCGCCGTATCGCCTGCGTGGTCGAAATATCGGGGGCCATCGCCACCTCCGGCACATCAGAGCGCGGTAACCACCTCGTCAACCCTAAGTCCGGCCAATGGGAAGCTCGGGCGGCATCTGCGAGCGTGACCGGGCCCGACTTGGGGCTGGCCGACGCCCTCGCAACAGCACTGGCCGTCGCGGGCGAGGAAGGACTGGCGTTCGTCGAGGCCACCCCCGCCTATGAGGGCTTGGTGATCGGCTACGACGGTTCGTGGCACGCCACCCCCGGCTTTCCCTTCCACCCGTTAGGCAACCCGAGTGGGCGGGCACACCACCAGCCGGCTGAGGCCAACCATGAGCACTAAGAGGCACGCGGTACGTAGGCCTTCCCGGCGGCGCCGGCGCTTGTTGCGCTTGCGTTCACTTTTGGTGGCAGTACCGGCCTTAGCCGCCGGCCTGTTGGCGGTCTCTCTCGTCGGTGCCGCCCTTAGCCCCGGCAACCAGGACTTTGAAGCCAAATGGGCCGATTGGCTGCGGGCGAACCACGCCGGGCTATTAGCCCAGAAATTCGAGGAGATCTACTACTCGGCGACGGCACCGGTCAAGGGCGGCCGCCCGAAGGGCCTCAACCACGTGCCCGGTGTGGAAACTTCGGCGGCCGATGCCACCACGACGGGCTCGGTGGGGACCACGGGCCCCGTGGCGACGACGGCCGCGCAGGCTAGGTCTGCCCCCAGCACGACGGCTCCTACGACCACCCTGCCCACAACGACCACGACCACTCGCCCTCCAGGGCTGACCGCCCCGTCCCCGGTCCCCCTGGTCGTGACCCCGGCACTACCGGGCGAAGGACAATGGCAAGCGACCGGGCCGCTGGTCGACGGCCGTCCGGCCATGTACGTGGCGCAGTTCCGGGCCGACGACGTTTACACCAGCCAGATCACCTCGGCGGTCTGGATCGATACCAAGCTGCTGCGCCTGGGGCTGGTCCCCGGCTCCACCGAGCCAGGCGGCAGCTGGTCCCATCCTCCTTACGTGACAAGCGGCGAGCTTCCTAATCTGGTGGCTGCCTTCAACGGCGGGTTCCGCTTCCAGGATGCCCGGGGCGGCATCTACCTCGAAGGCAGGTGGGGCGTGCCTCCGTCCCCGGGGGCGGCCTCCTTCGTCCTGTACAAGGGAGGCCGGGTCGCCATCGGGGCCTGGGGTACGGACGTCTCCATGACCCCCGACGTGGTCTCGGTCCTTCAAAACGTCGTCTTGTTGGTCGACCACGGGCAACTGGCACCGTCGGCCACCTACACCGACAACGCCATCTGGGGCTATACCCTTGGCGGTGGTTATGTGGTGCCCCGCAGCGGCATCGGGGTGACAGCTGACGGAGCCCTGGTCTACGTCGCCGGCCCGGCGCTGACGGCCAAATCGCTGGCCGAGTCCCTGCAGCGTGCCGGGGCGGTGACCGCCATGACGCTCGACATCAACCCGGAGTGGGTGACCTTCAACTTCTATTCCCACCCCGCTGGGCAGCCCACCAACGTCTCGGGTGCCAAGCTCTACCCCCAGATGCAACGCTCGGCTGACCGCTACCTGCCCCCGGGGTGGGAAGCCCGCGACTTCTACGAGGTGCTATTGCCAGGGGCACCGCCCGCCTGAACTTGTCACCCGATGCCCCTCGACCACCTGGGCACGGGAGGACAACAGGCCCTCGCAGGAACTCGTGCACCCGGGCAACGCTACTGCTGAATTACCAGATTTACGGTACGGCAACGTCTCGCAAGTAGGGTAAGGTTCTACACATCTGGTCCGAGCGGCGCCCGCGCCCCGGGCTGTGAACCTCAGGAGGGTGCTGTGAAGATCTTGGCGCGCTGGTGTTTCAACCACCGGCGGTCAGTGCTGGCCTTTTGGCTGCTGGCCTTGGTCGGTTCGTTCGCCCTCACCCAGGCGGCGGGAACGGATTTCTCGACCAAGTTCCAGCTGCCCAACACCCAGTCGGCCAAGGCCCTCAGCCTGCTGGAAAAAGACTTCCCCACGGCGTCAGGTAGCTCTGACCAGATAGTGCTGTACACCCCCTCCGGCCCGCTCCTTGGCAGCACGGCCGAGGCCAGGGCCGTCGCCATGCTCCAGCGGGTTGCTGATCTGCCCCACGTGCGCTCGGTGACCAGCCCGTTCAGTGCCGGCGGCGCCGGCCAGGTCAGCCAGGACGGCCATGTTGCCTTCGCCACCGTCATCTTCGACACCCAGAGCCAGGACCTGCCCAAGGCGGCCGTGACCAAGGTCATCGACACCGCCCAGGCCGCCGGCGACACCCAACTCCAGGTGGCGTTGGGCGGCCAGGACATCGAGGCGGCCGAAGCTCAGGGCACTTCGTCGAGCACCGGTGCTGGCATCGTGCTGGCGCTGGTCGTGCTCGGCATCGCCTTCGGTGCCCTGTTCGCGGCGTTCCTACCCCTCATCACCGCCCTTATTGCCATCGGTACCGGCTATTCGCTCACTGGGCTGCTCAGCCACGTCTTCTCGGTGGCCAGTTTCGCCACCATCCTGGGGGTGCTCATCGGCCTCGGGGTCGGCGTCGACTACGCCCTTTTCATAGTCACACGGCACCGCAATGCCATAAAGGCCGGGCACAGCATCGAGGAGGCCACCGTCAACGCTGTCAACACGGCCGGGCGGGCGGTCTTCTTTGCCGGGATCACCGTTTGCATCGCCCTTCTCGGCCAGTTCGCCCTGGGCCTGTCGTTCCTGTACGGCATCGCCGTGTCCGCTTCGCTGACCGTGGTCCTCACCATGCTGGCGTCGCTCACGCTGCTTCCTGCCCTGCTCGGCTTTGTGGGCACCAGGGTGCTCAGCCGGCGCCAGCGGGCAAAATTGAACGCCGACGGCCCCCACGACGAGGTCGTCACGGGGTTCTGGTACCGCTGGGCACGGATGATCGAGCGCCGCCCCAAGCTCCCGGCCCTCTTGGCCCTGGCCACGGTAGTGGTGGTTGCCCTGCCCATCTTCTCGCTGCGCCTGGGCCTCGACGACGCCGGCAGCGACCCGCCCGGCACCACTACCCTCCAGGCTTACAACCTGCTGGCCAAGGGTTTCGGGCCCGGGTTCAGCGGGCCGCTCGAGCTGGTCGCCCAACTCCCCACGCCGGCCGACGAGGCCGCCTTCGTGACCCTAGCCCGCAGCTTGGCCCGCCAGCCGGGTGTCGTGGCCGTCTCTCCGGCGGTGCTCAGCCCCAGCGGCCAGGTGGCCATTGCCAGCCTGTACCCCTCGACGAGCCCGCAATCGGTGCAGACGACGGCGTTATTGGACCGCCTGCGCAACGAGGTCATCCCCAAGGCCGAGGCGGGTACGGGGGTCACGGTGCTGGTCGGGGGGGTGACGGCCATCCAGACCGACTTCGCCCACATCCTGTCGTCCAAGCTCATCTTGTTTATCGCCGTGGTGGTGCTGCTCGGGTTCCTGCTCTTAATGGCCGTGTTCCGCAGCCTGCTCATCCCCTTGGTGGCGTCGTGCATGAACCTGTTCTCCGTCGGTGCCGCCCTGGGCGTTATGAACGCGGTGTTCGAGTGGGGGTGGGGCCATTCGCTGTTCCGGATCTCGTCCAAAGCTCCCGTCGAAGTCTTCATCCCCGTTCTTTTGATCTCCATCCTGTTCGGCTTGTCCATGGACTACGAGGTCTTCCTGGTCAGCCGGATCCACGAAGAGTGGGCCCACCGGCGTGACAACGGCTCTGCCGTGACACTGGGCCAGGCTGCCACCGGGCGGGTCATCACGGCCGCCGCCGCCATCATGATCTTGATCTTCGCTTCGTTCGCACTGGGCGACAGCGTGGTCATCAAGCAGTTCGGCATCGGCCTGGCCGGCGCCGTCCTGATCGATGCCTTTATCGTGCGCACCGTCCTCGTACCCTCGCTCATGCACGTCTTTGGCAAGGCCAACTGGTGGCTGCCGACCTGGCTCGACCGGGGCCTACCACACCTGAACGTCGAGGGCGCCAACCGGGCCGTACCGAGCCTGGCTTTTGACGAGCTGGACCTCGAGTTGGAGCTCGCCGAGCCGGCCCCTCTGCCCGAGCCCCGCTGAGCCGGTGCCGACCCTCGATATAGGGAGGTCCTGATGGTACCCCTCGGGCGTCCCCGCGACCCCAATCTCGACGAAGCGGCACTGCGTGCCGCGATCGAACTGATCGGCGAAGGCGGCTACCCGGCGCTCACCATGGACCACATCGCCGAACGAGCATCGGTCAGCAAAGCCGCTCTGTACCGGCGCTGGCCCAACAAATTAACGCTTGTCGTCGAGGCCATCGAAGCCTTTGCCCACAACCAGGCCCCGATGCCCGACACCGGCCGGTTGCGCGACGACATAGTCCAGTTCCTGCGCACCATGGTCCGCAACCGGGCGGCTGACGTGCAAGCCTACGAAGCCCTGAGCGCGGCGCTGGCGGGCGACCCCGAGCTGGCCAAGCAATGCCGCGACACGTTGGTGGCGAGGTTCTCCGTCACCTTTCGGGCCATGGTGGCCCGGGCGGTAGAGCGCGGCGAGCTCCCACCCGGCACCGATATCGAGCTCGTCGCCGACATCGCCCCCGCCCTGGCTCGGTACCGGTCCCAGACCACGGGCCAGCACCTGGACGAGGCCTTCATCGACCGGTTGGCCGACCAGTTCTTCCCACCGGTGGCAGTTACAAGAGCGTAGTTAGGATCGAGACCATGGCCCTTGTCGAGGCGCTGGACCTCTTCTGCGGTGCCGGGGGCCTCTCCCTCGGTCTGGGCGCGGCTGGGATCTCTGTCGTTGCTGGAGTGGAGAGGGACGAGGATGCTGCTGCCACTTGGGCAAATGAGCACCCCGGCGCTTTGGTCCACCAGGGAGACGTCGATCAGGTGGATTGGAGACGTTTTGACGGCGTAGCCCTGGTGGTCGGCGGACCTCCGTGCCAGCCGTGGAGCATTGGCGGCCTTCGCCAAGGGGAGGGCGACCTAAGGGACGGATGGCCCGCCTTCATAGGGGCGGTCAGGTGCCTGCGTCCGCGGGCGTTCTTGGCCGAGAACGTTGCCGGTCTGACCGAGGGCGTCATGCGGACGCGCTGGGTGCGCCTGGTAGGCGACCTGGTCGACTTGGGCTACAACGTCAGCGCCCAAGTGGTCAATGCGGCCGACTATGGAGTCCCGCAAAAGCGGCGGCGCTGCATCGTCGTCGGGTTTCGCGACCGGGGTACCTTCGTGTTCCCGGGTGCCACCCATGGCCCGGGAAGGCGACAGGCCTGGAAGACCGCGGGTAGCGTCGTCGGGCCGGAGCCGTGGGGCGAGCCGAACCGTGCCATTGTGACCTACGCCGCCAGGCCAGACATCCGTAGGGGCCCCTACGCAGGCCACGTGTTCAATGGCGGTGGACGCCCCATCGATATTCACGTGCCCGCCCCCACGCTCCTGGCTTCCATGGGCGGGAACAAAACGCCCTGGCTCGACACCGAAGGCATAGTCCCTCATTACCATGCTCACCTCCTCGCCGGGGGCGAGCCACGCTCAGGCCTGGTGCCGGGAGCACGGCGTATCACGGTCGAGGAAGCTGCCCTTCTCCAGACGTTCCCGCGCGATATGAGGTTCGTCGGCAGGCGGTCAAGTCGCTACCGCCAGATCGGCAACGCCGTGCCGCCCTTTCTGGCCGAAGCCATGGGACGGGCTCTGCTGCCCCAAATGGAAGGTCTGGGGGTCGCGGGGCCCGAGGCATCGGACCTCGGAGACGCGGCTGTCGTCAGTGGGCGAGCCCGACCACGTCGCGGAGCTTGACCCGGCGGCCCGTGCGGAGGATCGCCCGGCGGTAGATGGCGGTGGCCAGCCTGGCCACGCCCACAGTGCACACGATGCTGATGAGGGCCGAGGCGCAAAACTCCAACCAGTTCACTTGTCCGAGCCCGACCATGACGGGCATGGCGAACGGAGCCGTGGGCGGTAGATAGCTGAGGACCTTGAAGAGGAGGGAGGCGTTGCCTGAGGCCACGGTGGTGATGGCCATGATGTAGCCGAAGACGATGGGGAGGCTCAGGGGAAAAGCGAGGCTCTGGACCTGGTCTTGGCGTTCCACCAGGGATCCGGCGGCGGCGTACACCCAGCAGTAGAAGGCGTAGCCCAGGAACAACCACACCAGGGTGCTCAGGAGCGTGACGGGCGCCGTCCCGTGCAACAGGTCTGAGCCGACCCCCTCGCCCAGTGCGAGGGCGAACACCACGATGGCGCCAGCCTGCGCCAAGGCCACCAAGCCGATCCCGAGCACCTTGCCTGTGAGCAACCGCATGGGCCGGACCGCGGCCAGCAGCACTTCTATGACACGGCTCGACTTCTCCTCCATGACGCCGATCAGGATCCAGGTGTTGTACTGCGTGAGCATCAAGAACACGAGGACCAGACCGACCGCCGAGGTGGTCCCAGCGGTCTTCGTGGTGAGCTTTGTCACGCCCGGTTGGAGGCTCCGTAGAGGTAGCGGCTTGGCCCCGGCCAGGGCGGCCGACTGCGCCGGCGAGAGGCGGGCGGCGTCGACCGCTTGGTCGTAGCCCAGCGCCTGGGCAACCGCCTGCACGAACTGAGCGATGGTCGAGCTACCGTCCGGTGGCGTTTCGACAACGAGCTCCGAACCGTCGACAATGGCGAGATCCAGGCGGCCGGAGCGCAGGTCTCGGTAGGCCTGGCTCTCGGTGGGTTCGGCAACGAAACGAACCCCCGTGCCCGCACTGTTGGCGGCGGCCACGACCGTCGCCCGGCGGGGAGAGGAAAGCGTCCCGACGACCCCGACGCTTTGGGGCTCTGCCTTCCCGTGGCCGAGCGTGGGGATGACGATGGCCGCCCCCACCGCGGCCAGCATGAGCAGCGAGCCCACCCGGAACACCCTGCCCCGGAAGCGTTCCCGCATTTCCCGCGCCGCCACCAGGCCTACGTCGCTGGTCACGCCAGAGCTTCCCGGAACACCTCGGACAAGCGTCGGCGCTGGAAGACGAACTCGGTGACCCGGCCCGCCGCCATTGCCGCTTGGAGCACGGCGTCACTGTCGATGCCCTCGTTGATCACCAGTCGCGCTTCGCCGGCGGCGACCTCCGAGATGATGACCCCGGCGAGGTCCCTGGCCCAAGCCGCTTCCCGGTCCCCCTCCACCCGGACCACCAGGCGGCGGGCGCCGGCGGTGGCCAAATCGTCCACTCGGCCGGAGACGATCAGGCGCCCATGGTCGATGACCGTGACCGACTCGCAGAGATCCTCGACCTGGTCGAGCTGGTGGCTGGACAAGAGCACGCAACAGCCCGAGCGCGCCTGTTCGACGAGCACATCGCCTATTGCCTCGATGCCCGCCGGGTCCAGCCCGGCCAATGGCTCGTCCAGGACGAGGAGCTCAGGTCCGTGTACCAGGGCCGCTGCCAGCTGTACGCGCTGCTGGTTGCCGTGCGAGAGCGCCTCCACCTTGCTCCCGTAGCGGTCCGCCACACCGAGCCGGTCCAGCCATGTCCTGCTGGCCGCCCGGGCGTCGGCCCCGCTCATACCGTGCAACCGCCCGAGGTACTCGAGCTGCTCGCCGACGAGCATGCTCGGGTACAAACCCCTTTCCTCGGGCATGTAGCCGAACCGGCGTCGCTGCGTAGCGCCCACCGGGGTGCCGTTCCACTTGACGGTCCCAGCGTCGAGGTCGGTGAGCCCGAACACGGCCCGCATCGTGGTCGTCTTTCCCGCGCCGTTCGGGCCCAGGAAGCCCACGACCTGTCCGGCCGGCACGGAGAAAGACAGATGGTCGAGGGCAGTGAGCAGACCGAACCGGCGCGTCAGCCCTTCAAGCTCGAGAAGGGCCACCACGGACTCAGGTTACGCCGGCCCGAACTGGCCTCGCCTGCCTCGAACTGGCCTCGCCCGCCCCGAGACGGCAGACTCCCATGTGTGGGCCCCGAAGAGTTCCGCCGCGCCGGTCACGAGCTCGTCGACTGGGTCGCCGACTACCGGCTGGGGGTGAGGGACCTGCCGGTCCGTGCGCAGGTGTCCCCGGGAGACGTCCTGTCGGCTCTTGCCCCCGTCCCACCCGAATCGCCTGAGCCCCTCGCTGCTCTTATAGCCGACCTGGACCAGGTCATAGTGCCCGGGTTGACCCACACGCAGCACCCCGGCAACTTCGCCTGGTTCCCCTCCAACGCCTCGCTGTCCTCCGTCCTGGGCGACATAGTGGCCGGTGGCCTTGGAGCGCTGGGCCTGAGCTGGCAGTCCGCCCCCGCGCTCACCGAGCTCGAACAGGTCGTCTGCGACTGGGCACGCCAGCTCTGCGGGCTCTCGGCCGGCTGGAAAGGCACGATCACGGACGGGGCGTCGACAGCGTGCTTTGTGGCCTTGCTCGTGGCCCGGGAACGCGCCACTGACGGTTGCCAGCGCCGGGGGGGGCTGCAAGCCGAACCGTCACCGTTGACGGTTTATTGTTCGGCCGAGGCGCATTCGTCGGTGGTAAAGGCCGTGCTCCTGGCCGGTTACGGAGCCGACAACCTGCGCCCGGTACCCGTCAGGCGCCCGGGGCGGGAGATGGACGTCGCCGCCCTCGACGCTCTCATGACCGCCGACGTCGCCGGGGGGCGCCGACCGGCAGCCGTGGTAGCCACTTCCGGCACCACGGCGACGACAGCTTTCGATCCCCTGGCCGACGTCTGCGCGGTGGCCCAAAGCCACGGTGCCGTCGTGCACGTCGACGCGGCCATGGCGGGATCGGCCATGCTCCTCCCCGAGCACCGGGGCCTCTTCGACGGCATAGAGGGAGCCACTTCCCTCAGCTGGAACCCTCACAAGTGGCTCGGCTCGGTCCTGGAGACCTCGTTGTTCTATGTGCAGGACCCCGGGCCCTTGGTCTCCGTCATGGCTACGGACCCGAGCTACCTGCGATCGGCTCGCGACGGGTCGGTGGTCCAGTACCGCGACTGGGGCCTGCCATTGGGCCGCCGCTTCAGAGCGCTACGGCTCTGGTCCCTTTTGCGCCTGGAGGGCGCCGAAGCCATCCGGGCCCGCCTGCGCCGCGACCTGGCCAACGCGCAACGTCTGGCGACGCTCGTCGAGCAGGCGCCCGGTTGGCAGCTGGTGGCTCCCGTGAGACTGCAGACGGTCTGCGTGCTGCACGTCCCGGAGGGGCCGGAGGGACCTGACCTCGACGCTCACACCCTGAAATGGTGTGAGGCCGTCAATGCCTCGGGGGCCGCCCACCTGACCCCGGCCGTGGTGGACGACCGCTGGGTCGTAAGGATCTCGATCGGTTCGGAGACCACCGAATGGTCTGACGTGGAAGCAATGTGGCGCCTGGTCGAACGCGTGGCAGCCTCATCCTGAGCTGACCAGCGACGCCCCGAAGCCGGAGATGATCTCGACCATCCGGTCGGGCTGTTCCCGGTGTAGAGAGTGGCCGCCGTCGAGCTCCACGAAACGGGCCTCGGGCAGCATGCCGCGCACGGCACGGCGGTCCGCCCCGACCAAAGCCGAGGCCCCCGCGGCGCCCTCGACCTGACGAGCGGCCACCACGAGCACCGGGACGACCACGGCTCTGAGCAGGGCGGGAAGATCCCAGCTCAGCCCGGCACGCAGCGCCCTCGTAATCGTCCCGGTGTCGGTCTGCTCGAAAGCGGCCACGGATCCCTCGACGTCGGCGTCGTCCCAGCCGGGGTTGGTGAGGCGCACGTATTGCCAGAACGCTTTCCGGTCGGCTCGCACGGCCAGGGCGCCGGCCTCGATACTGTCGGCGACCTGGGAGGGGTCGCCGCCGGCCATCCCGGGAGGCTCCTCGAGCACCAGGCCCCGGGCCACGGCGGGCTCGCGGGCGGCGACGGCGAGGGCGACGACGGCGCCCAGGCTGTGGCCGACCAGCACGGTGAGACCCGCCGGTAGCCGCGGTACTACGGCGTCTACCAGCGCGGTGAGGTCCCCGTTCTCAGCCGGCAGGCGGGGGCCGTCGCCGTGACCGGCCAAGTCCACGGCCGTCACGTCCCACCCGGCCGCGGCCAACGCCGGCCCTACTCTCCACCAGGTGGAGCGAGAGGACGTGACACCGTGCAAGAGGGCAAGACGGCCCCGGGAGCTGGCTTGCGCGGGCCAGTTGGTGACGCCACGGGAAGGCCGGGAAGGCGGGGTGGGGACGGCGGTCATCAGGCCTTACGGTAGTTGGCGCGAGACATCCGGGCGGCGGGGTTAAGCTCCTCCAGGGACGGAGGTGGTCCTTGGACAGGCGCTGGTACTTGGACGTCAACCGGTTCGCCCGGACCACCACATGGGCGCACGGTTTCATGAAGGCGTACTACCAACGCCTCGTTCCTCCCGTCGGTGCCGGACTGCTCGTCTTGGCCTTACTGGTGCTGGCGGCGTGGTGGAGCGCCCGGCACCATCCTCAGCGCATGGCTGCGGTGATCTGGGCCGCCCTGGCCGGGCTGGCCGCCTTCGGCGTGGGCGAGGTGCTGCTCCAAGTCCTGGCCGAGCGGCCGCCCTACACGGTCATAAGGGGGGCTGAGGTCCTGGTCACCAGGGCTTCCGGGTACGCCTTCCCGGACCCCAGGGCCGCCCTGGCCGGCGCCGTGGTTTTCGGCTTGCTGGTGGCCCGGCGTTGGCGGCTGGCGGGCCTGGCCGCCCTGGCGGCTCTGTTGTTGCTGTTTGCCGGCGTTTACGTAGGGGTTGACTACCCGTCCGACGTGGGCGCGGGAGCGGCTCTGGGCGCTGTCCTGGCGGTCGTCTTGTGGCCGTTGGGCTCCTGGCTGCTCGAGCCCGTCGTGGCCCGCCTCGACGCCAGCTCTTTCGGACGCCTCGTGGCCGCCAGGGGTTCAGACAGGCCGTCCTCCCGCCTCGAGGTGGACCGCCCCGTCCGCCTCCCTGACGCGAAGGCAATGGAAGCGTTGCGGGCGGCGTCAGAGGCGGCTCGTCATGCCACCTACACGGCCCCCCCGACATCACCCAGCCCTATCCGCACTTTTGGCAACAACCACGGCGACGTCGCCAAAGACAGTTCGGCCACGAACCAGTAGGAGAGCGGCGTTGTCAGAGGACGAGCCTGGGCGAAATGCCCAGCGCCGGCGAAGGAGTCAGCCGGTAATGGCGCGGCGCTCTATCTCGTTCAAGCCGCCCCAGATGCCGTGCGGCTCTCGGATCCGTAAGGCGAAATTGAGGCAGTCCCTGCGCACGGGGCAGGAGGCGCAGACGGTCTTGGCCTGTCGTTCGCGCATGGCCCTCGCCTCCTTGCGCTCGAAGTGGGTCGGTGCAAAAAAGATGACTGCCGACTGGCCGCGACAAGCAGCGCCAGCCTGCCAGTCCTCGGGTGCGGGTAAGGCTGTCACACGTGTTCCCTCTAACCCGAAGGTACTCCTGAGCAGGGACCTTGACAATAGGCAATGTTCCCCAAGGGGGGAGAAAGCCGTGCTCGGGGGCCCAGTTCATGTCCTTTCCGGGCTAACCTTCGCATTTTGCGTGAGCGCCTTTCCAATGGAGCAGCCTTGACCTCGACGACGCTTTTTTCACAAGCGCGCGTGTTAATCGTGACCGGCAAAGGTGGGACGGGAAAGACCACGGTCAGCGGCGTCATGGCCAACTTGGCGGCGGACGAAGGCCTGCGGGCCATGGTCTTCCAGATCGGCGCGCCGGGGGCGCGCTACGAGCCCGGGACGGCCCAACTGGCGCGGCTTTTCGGGTCCGACGAAGTGCTCGGCTACGAGGCGTCGGTCCTCAAGTCCAACCCTAATGGCGGCACCGTCAACGCCCGGGCGGTGACCCCGGACACGGCGTTGGTCGAGTACCTGCACCTTCACGGGATGCGGCGCCTGTCCCGCCGCCTGGTCAGCAGCGGTGCCCTCGACGTGGTGGCAACGGCAGTGCCGGGCATGCCTGACATTCTCGTCCTGGGCAAGCTCAAGCAGATGGAACGGGCGGCCGCCGCCGGCCTGCCCAACGCACCGGACGTAGTCGTGCTGGACGCGCCCGCCACCGGCCATGCCGTCCGTTTTCTCCAGAGCCCCCGAGGGCTGCTGGACGCCACCGCCGGCGGCCCGGTGCGGGCGCAGGCACAGGAAGTAGTGGAGATGCTCTCGGACCCACAGCGCTGCCAAGTCGTGCTGGTGACGACGCCTGAGGAGACCCCGGTCAGCGAGACAGTGGAGACGGCCCACCTTCTCGAGGAACGCGTCGGCGTCCGCTTGCTGGCGGTGGTGGTCAACGGTAGGTTGCCGGTCCTGGCCCTGCCCCCTGAGCCCGACGCCGGCCAGCTGGGCTTAATGGCCCGCGAGCTCGGGGTGGACCTGACGCCCGTCGAGCTGGAGGCGATGGCGGCGGCGGGCCGATTGCGCCTGGAGCGCCAGGAGGTGCAGGCCGTGCAGGTGGCCCGGCTGGGCCGCGAGCTGGCATTGCCCCAACTAGAGCTGCCGTTCTGCTTCAACGCCGACCTTCGGCCGCCGCAGCTGGCGACGTTGACCGATGCCATGAGCGCCGCCGCGGGCCGATTGGCACCGGCGGGGGCCCCGTGAGCGGGACTGCTCCGACGGTGACGTCGGTGGTCGTGTGCGTGGGCCCGGGAGGGGTGGGAAAGACCACTACGGCGGCGGCCCTGGCCCTCCGGGCGGCCCGAGCGGGCCTAAGGGCCTGTGTCGTCACCATCGACCCGGCCCGCCGGTTGGCGGACGCCCTGGGCGTCACTGGCGTAGGTAATGAACCACATTTTGTGCCCGCCCCGTCCGGGAGCTGGCCGGGCGAGCTTTGGGCCGTGATGCTGGACGCCCAGAGCACCTTCGACAACTTGGTAGGGCGGTACGCCTCCGGCCCCGGGCAGGCCCAGGCGATCTTGAGCAACCCCGTTTACCGCAACATCTCGGCCGCCCTATCGGGGACGCAGGAGTACATGGCGGTCGAGAAGCTGTTCGAGCTGCAAGAGAGCGGCGCCTACGACTTGATAGTGGTGGACACGCCCCCGGCGCAGCACGCCCTCGACTTCCTGGAGGCGCCCAGCCATCTGGCGCGCCTGCTTGACAACAGGGTGTTCAGGTTGCTGATGACGCCAACACGGGTGGGCCTACGAGCGCTGGAGCTCGGCGCCCAACTTATGCTGCGCACCATCTCAAAGATCGCCGGAGGGCAGGTGGTGGCGGACACCGTGCAGTTCTTCACCCACTTCGAAGGCATGGAGGAGGGCTTCAGGGAGCGAGCTGCCACGGCCGAACAGCTGCTGCGTTCGGAGCTGACCTCGTTCGCCCTGGTGTGCTCGCCCCGACGCGACAGCATGGAGGAGGCTCTCTACCTGGTGTCCCAACTGGCTGCCTCCGGGGCCCGGCCGAGCACTGTTGTCGTCAACCGGTGCTACCCGCTCTATCCTCAAGTGCCGCCGGGCGCGGCCGCCGCGCTGGCCGGGAGCCCGCTGGCGCCCCTGCTCGCCAACCTGGAGGAGCTGGGGACGGTGGCGGCAACCGAGAGCGACCAGCTCGCTCGCATCACCACCGCACTGCCCGACGCCACCCTGTACCGGGTCCCGTTCATGGCCCGCGACGTGTACGACCTCGACGGGTTGGCCGAGGTGGCGGACCACCTGGGAGGCTAAGAGCCGGGCTTGTCTCCCTCGCCGGCGAGGTTCTCAAAAGTTTTCTTGGCCTCGTCGACCGTTTCGGTCATGACGACGATGCGATCGAAACCGGTGGTACGCAGCGTCCTGACCAGACTGGGGCGATTGCAGACCACGACAACGTCGCCACCGAGCTCGCGTGTACGGCGGATACCCCCGATCAGCGCGCCCAGGCCCGCCGAGTCGACGAACGGCACCCCGCTCATGTCGATTACGAGCTGCGGGCTGGCGGCGAGCTCGGCCAGGGACTGGCGGAACTGGCTCACGGTGAACGCGTCGAGCTCGCCGATAGGACGACAAATCGTGTAGCCGTCGGGCGTCTGTTCTTGTTCGATATTGAGCACGCCACCTCCCAAAGAACCGTCTGGGCCCAAGTCACGAGCCAAAGGGCTGGACGGGGATGTCCCGAAGAGGGATGTCCCGAAGATGCTACCCGTTGTGGCGGCGAGGTACCCTCGGATGATGCCCGAGTTGTTGATAGCCACAGACTCGCCCGCCGTGTTCGAGGAAGTGTCTTCGGCTGTCGAGGAACCCGGTGTCGTGCTGCGCTGGGCGCGTTCTGGTCGGGCCGTCCTACCTGCGCTTATGGAGCGCCCCGCCGATCTTGTCATCACCGACCTCCAGATCGGGTCTATGGGCGGCTTCGCCGTCGTCATGGACTTGGCCCTGGAAGCGGGGGGCGGACGGCTCCCCACCATCCCGGCCCTCGTGCTGCTCGACCGGCGGGCGGACGTTTTCCTCTGCAAGAGGACCGGTGTGGCCGGCTGGCTCCTAAAGCCTCTGGACTCCCTGCGCATAAGCGACGCCGTCCAGGCGCTCCTGGCGGGGGGGACCTTCTACGACGGCACCTTCTCACCCGTCCCCGCCGACGTGCAGCTCGCATGAACCCGCCGCCCTCGGGGCGGCGGGTTGAGTACCATGAGTGCTTAACGGGAAGTAGCGCAGCTTGGTTAGCGCGCAGCGTTCGGGACGCTGAGGCCGGGGGTTCAAATCCCCCCTTCCCGACCAGTAAAAGACCTGGTCGCAGAGTAAGGGTGGGTCGCTACCGGGATCAAGAGCTTCTGGGCGTGCCAGAAATGTGCCACAGGGGCTGTAGAGTTGGCCCGTGCCAAAAGCCCGTCGCAACCACTTCGGCAGCGTAAGGAAGCTGCCCTCGGGCCGTTACCAAGCCCGCTACTCGCACGCCGGTGCCGACCACCTTGGGCCAACGACGTTCACCGCCAAGGCCGACGCGCTCGCCTGGCTCGCCAGCGTCGATACCGACATTCATCGCGGCGCCTGGGTCGGTCCGGCCGGCGGCCAGCTGACGGTGGCCGAGCTTGCCGATCGTTGGCTCGATCACGGTCCTTCTAAGCGGGCAAGCACCCTGGTGCGCGACGAGGCAATCCTGCGCCTGCATGTCTTGCCCCAACTTGGCGGGACGCATATAAGAGAGGTCGCACCTCCCGACGTCCAGAAGCTCGTCAATGGTTGGGCCAAGCGGCAAGCCCCCCGGACTACTCGCCGGCAGTACGACGTCGTCCGGGCGCTGTTCGCCTACGCGGTGGCTTCCGACTGGCTCCCGCGTTCGCCATGCCGGGCTATCGACCTCCCGCGTGTGAACGAGTTGCGGCGTCCCCCGGTGAGCCCCGATGACGTGGCAAAGATCGCTGGGGCCATAGAGCCGCGTTACAGCCCGATGGTTTGGTTGGGCGCCGTGCTAGGCCTTCGCTGGGGCGAGGTGGCGGGGCTCACAGTCGGAGCCCTGGACCTGCTGCGAGGAACTTTGACCGTGACCGGGCAGCTTGGTCGTGACCGCCAGCTCGGCCCGCCAAAGTCCGTCTCGGGACGACGGATGCTCTCGCTCCCTAGGTCTTTGGTCGCCATGTTGGCAGCGCACCTGACAGCTTCCGGTCTGAGCACGGCGAATGGTGAGTGCCTGGTCTTTACCTCTTCTGACGGGACCCCGTTGGATTACTCCCATTGGCGACAGCGGGTCTGGCTACCGGGCACCAGAGCCGCGGACCTGCCACAAGTCAGCTTCCACGACCTTCGGAGAGCAGCTGCCACGGCCCTGGAAATGGATGGTGTGGATCTAAAGACTGCCCAGACCCGCTTGGGCCACAGTGATCCGCGTCTCACTCTCGCTGTGTACGCGCAAGCGACGACGGAAGGCGACCGAGTGGCCGCTGAGCGGCTTGGCCAGCGCTTCTTTGGTGTTCCCTAACGTTTACGAATGGCCCGCTCGGAAATCGCGCCTATTGCAGAGCTACGTTCCGTTCCAACCCGCTTTGTGCTCTCGCTCAAAAGTGGGCGCGAAGGGGTGAGGCCCATGTGGCCCAAGAGATCGCGTTACCTTCGTCGCCACAGTTCAAGGCACGTCGAGCAGTAAGTGGGCCCTTCACGTCAGAAGTCGTCACCCCTACCGGTCCCAGCCAGGTCCACCAACCAGCGAAAATGACCGATTGGCGTGCTGCACGCTAGGGACACCCCGGAACACCCTATTGGGACAACCGGGCGAAAACGGTAACGAGGTTACTCCGGGCCGTGGGAGCCGTCCCACTATCCGCACGACAAATGGAACAACGACCGATTTTCAATAGGCGTCCTAACCCGCCAAGAGAGAAGTTCTTACGGGCCGCCCACGCTCGCTCTTCCACCTGCAGCTAGGACGTCGACCTGGGTCCGAGGGGTTCACCCCACTTTTTGGGCCGTTGGGCCCCCTTTGGAAGCGAGAAAGGCACTGCCCATCAGCGCGACGGGGATAACAGCCGCGATGGTCCAAATAAGCATCGCATCAACACCACCCTTGAACGCACGCAACTATCGCATACGCTGCCGTGGTCCGGAGCAACGTCAACTGCCCCAATGAGCAACTAGGCGGCGGGCGGG
>PMWT01000240.1 GCA_003166025.1 Acidimicrobiaceae bacterium
TTGCTGGCGATGACCCTTGTCCAATCGGACAGCCGCCGGACGTTGCCAATGGGGATCTTGAACTTCTTCCAAACGTACAACAACACCAACTACGCTTATATCTTCGCCGCGCTCACGATGTCCGCGGTGCCGATCATTGCCGTGTTTGTGGTGTTCCAGAGACAATTCATCGGAGGGCTTACGGCCGGCGCCGTGAAGATGTGACCCGACAGGGTCGTGGGGTGTTAGCAAGGTGCCGCGAGAGCGGCCCATATTGATGATGGCTGCTTCGAATAGCTAAGCTGCCAGTTACTTTTCAACCGGGATGTCCGCTAGTGCAGGATAGGAGGCTGAAACCAGTGGCGACGATAGAAGACGTCGCGAGATCAGCCGGTGTTTCGACTGCAAGCGTCTCTCGTGCCCTCAGTGGGGCGCGCCCAGTTCGCTCGGATACGCTGCATCGCGTCACCGCGGCGGCTAAGGAGCTGAATTATAAAGTCAACCCCGTAGCCAGTGCGCTGCGAGGCAAGGTGACTCGGACTGTCGGGATGGTCGTGCCCGATATTCATAACCCGTTCTTCCCCGAGGTCGTGAAGGCTGTCGAAGATGCACTTCACCAGTCAGGGATAGGCTTGTTCCTCTGCGATGCCAACGACTCACCTGAGGTCGAGGCCGAGCGTCTAGCCGCCCTGCTTGCTCGGAGCGTGGACGGCCTGATCGTCAGCCCGGTGGATGCGGTCAAGAGCCGCAGTGCGGTGGCTGCGGCCGCGAAACGGGTGCCACTTGTCCAAATCGACCGTCAAGTAAATGTGGAGAGCGACATGGTCCTGGTCGACCATCGACGCGGTATCCAGCTCGTGGTCGACCATTTGGTGGAGCAGGGACGTTCCTCGTTTGTTTTCGTTACGACGGCGGCGCGGTCTAGCATCGCCACCGAACGGCTCGAAGCCTACGTTCGGTGTGTAAAGCCGGTGGACAGAGGCAGCGCCAGTAGGGTCATGGCGGGAGATCTTTCCATCGCCTGGGGCAAAGAGGCGGCGGCGCGGCTGGTGGCGGGCCACTGCCCTCAGGCCGTGATTTGCGCGAACGACCTGCTTGCAGTGGGTGTACTTCGGACGTTCCGTATTGAGGGTGTCCGGGTACCAGAAGATGTTGCGGTCACCGGCTATGACGACTCGCCCTTTGCTGATGTGGTCGAGCCACGGTTGACCACGATCCGCCAGCCCCTCGGTGCGCTCGGCCAAGAGGCCGTCCGGTTCATCATTTCGGCCATAGAGTCACCAGGTTCTCCGCGTCGGGAACTGCGCCTTCTCCCGGAGCTGATCGTGCGAGAATCGTCTGGTCAAATGGGTCGACGGGCCAGGGCGGAAGTTAAAGACGGCAAGTCCTCTGAGCGAACGCCAAGGCAGGCGCGTTCCTCGGCTTTACTGCGCGGCAAGAAAGCCGCTGAGACGAGAGTGGCGCCCGGCTAGCGCGTACTGAGCGATAGGGCTACCAGTGGGGCCTTTGCTCGCATCCTTGAACGAGCACGCTGGGGATTGGTGCGAGCGGAGGTCGTCCTTGACAGAGGTTATCGGTGTCACTATCGTGGTAAACGGTTGCCGAATCTTAGGGTTGCCGCCGAGGAGATCAGGCGCCCGGAAAACCAGGGTGGAAATTGTTGCCACCAGAGCTGGTAGGGCGACATCGCTAGTCAGGAGATGGGCATGGGCGAACTGGAGAATATGGTTGTCGTGGTCACGGGCGCGAGTTCAGGCATAGGCGCAGCCACCGCGGAAGCTGTGGTCGGCTCCGGGGCCAGCGTGGTCCTAGGGGCGAGGCGCGTTGACAGGCTGGAGCAGATGGTGGAGCGCCTTGGCCCCGACAAAGCGCTGGCGGTGGCAACCGACGTGAAACGGCCGGAGGATTCGCGTCGTCTGGTGGCCGAAGCTGTTAAGCGGTTCGGGCGGGTTAACGCTTTCGTGGCTAACGCCGGGATCGGCATATACGGCAGCGTTTTGAGCCACAGTGATGAAGAGTACGCCAACATGATGGACGTCAACTTCGCCGGGACAGTCTGGGGTGTACGGGCGGCGCTGCCGGCAATACTTGACAGCGGCGGGGGGGACGTCGTCATTGTCGCCTCGGTCGCCGGGTTGCGAGGCGGGGGCCACGAGTCGGTTTATGCAGGTACCAAGTTCGCACAGGTAGGTTTTGCCGGCGCTCTCGACCGCGAGTTCCGTGAGAAGGGTGTCCGCGTAACCTCGATATGTCCAGCGGCGGTCGATACCGAGTTCGCCTTGGGTACTGGGCGCAACGCCGGGGATCCGTGGCTGAAGGACGTGCTGCAGGCGGCCGACGTGGCCCACGCCATCGTGACGGTGCTCGGACAGCCCCGCCACGTGCACACTACTCAGTGGGCGATGTGGTCCATGGCGGAGCAGAGCTGAAAGCAGGGTGGCGAATGCAGGGTAATAGTTGGGGCCGCAGGTGAGAAGAGAAAGCGGGTTTGGGTCGTGGCTGATTTGATTGAGCTGATTTCACCGGACGGCGGGTTGGTTGCCGCCATTGACAGCGCGACGGGCTCTCTCGTAGGGCTTCGGTCCGGGCCAGGGGGTTGGGCCGTACTTGACGAAGCACGGAGCGCGCGTCCGTTCGATTTGCTTGTCCCACTGCCCGAGCGGCGGCGCAACCGGACTCGAGACGTCGCTCAGGCGCGGCCCAAGGTCGTGTCGCCAGTACCGGGAGCCTCGGTCGAGCTGCAATGGGACGAACTGAGGACGGGCCCGGGGACCGCGCATGACGTGACGGTGGTGGCTAGTTACGTCCTCGACGGTGACGGGCTCGTGTGTTCGATGACCATCGACAACCGCTCGGAGCTGATCGTGGAAAGCGCGGTCTTCCCGTACCTCACCGATCTCCAGCCTCCGGACCGGGCGCAGGACTTTGGTTCGTTCACGTACGCGTACGGTACGGCCCGGCGGCACCGCCTTTGGCCACAGTTCGACAATGTTGTGGGGTACTACGGAGTCGACCGCCCGACGATTATTCAGGAACCTCACGCCATAACGGTGCCCGGGAGCCCGTTCCTGTTACTGGAAGGGCCGGGCCGGGGCCTTTACCTCGGAGTGGACGAGGCGAAGCCTGAACTGATGACCTTTGTCCTGGAGCTGGAACCGGGTTACGGCGAGTCGATCGATGCACGCGTTCCGGTCGGGCCGACAATAGGTGGTAAAGAGGTCCGCCTGGAGCTCTCGACCGTGCACCTTCCCTACGTCATGCCGGGTGAGCGTCGCGTCCTGCCCGCGGTCCGGTTGCAGTTCTTCACAGGGGACTGGCACGACGGCGCCGCCATTTACCGGACGCGTCGGCGCACGTGGATGGGGTCCTCCAATCCTCCGTCCTGGGCGCGCGAACCACATGCCTGGCAGCAGGTACAGATGAACTCTCCCGAAGGCGAGCGCCGGTACCGCTTTACTGATCTGCCGCAGATCGCCCGAGAGTGCGCCGAGGCGGGTGTGCGGGCAGTCCAGGTCGTGGGATGGAACGACGGCGGTCAGGACCAGAACAACCCGTGCCACGATCCCGACCCCCTCCTCGGTGGGCCCGAGGAGTTGCGCGATGCGATTGCTGAGTGCCAGGCCCTAGGCGTAAAGATCGTGCTCTTCTCCAAGTTCGTTTGGTCGGACCGTGCGACCGAGCGCTTCCGCCGGGATCTCGTCCGCCTTGCGGTGAAGGACCCGTACGGGGACTACTACATGCATCCCGGCTACCGCTACCAGACTGTCACCCAGTTGCTCGACATCAACACCAAGCGCCTGGTACCTATGTGCTTCGGGAGCGCCGAGTGGGTCGATGTGTGCCGCCAGGAGTTCCAGAAAGTGCTGGACGCGGGGGCGGACGGGATGCTCTACGACGAGTGTTTCCACCACGTCCCGGCCGTGGCGTGCTTCGACAGCAACCACGGCCATCGCTACGGCGCGCCTGTGTACGCCCACGATGTCGACTTCGTGGGCTGGCTACGGGCGCAGTCAGACCCGGTGCGACCTGACTTCCTCTATGCCGGAGAAGCGTGTACCGACTGGCAGCTTTCGGAGTACCACCTCTCCTACCATCGCAGCGAGGCGCTTGACCACTTACCTTTGATGCGCTTCCTGCGGCCGGACGCGCTCATTATGACTGCCGTCACAGGCTTCGATGACCGGGACATGGTCAACCAATGCTTGCTCTACCGCTATGTCATGAGCTACGAGCCCTATAACTTCAAAGGTCGTCTTACCGACGTGCCTCTGACCGTCGCCTACGGCCGCCAGATGGACAGTTTGCGCCTCGAGCTCAGAGACTGGCTCTGGGATGGTGAATTCCAAGACACTATTGGGGCAACCGTCATCGACCGCGCTTCGGGCCGGCCCCACGCACCCTATTCCGTGTTCAAGAGCGCGAGCGGTACCTCCCTGGCCGTCGTTGTGGCCAACTACTCGGTAAAAGACGAGGTCGTCGTGGACGTCAGGACGGCCGACGGTGGCGATGCCGCAGGCGACGGTGGCATTGCCGGGAGCTACCGTCTCGTTGAGGGGACCGGGTGGCTGTCCGCCGCCGATGGGGTGCGCGTGCCCCCGCGTTCGGCTGCCGTGGTCCTCGGTCGGCCGCTTGGTTGAAGCGGTCCGTGCTCTTCTGACGCCACTGACCGGCCTGCCCTCGCTGCTCAGGCCGCCGGCTCGAGCGTCCCGCAGACCTTGCTCGCCCAGGAAAGAGCCTGAAGGTAGCACTGCTCGACCTCGCTGGGATGGGCGCCGGAGCGAAGCTGGAAGCCGGCGGCCCCGAGTTCCCAGGCCAGCACATCGGCTAGGAAGTCGCCGAGCCGCCCGGTGTGCCAGAGCAGGGCTTCCTCGAGGTCCGTGCCGAGCGACATGCTCTCTACGATCACTGGGAGAGGTGCCCGCAGCAACAGGTCGAGCGAGGACACCAGCCCGACCGTGAAAGCGGCGCCGGCCAGGTGCGGTTCGGTCTCCATGGCCAGCAGTTCCGCCATGCGGGCCCTGGTCATGGCGATGTTGAGCTGCTCGTCGGAACCCTCGTGGGCGCCGTTCAAGAGGATGAGCATGACCAAGGCGCGTATCCGTCGCTCGCCCAGCAGGACGACGGCCTCGCGGACCGAGCTCAGGCGGCGGAAGAAGCCCCAGGCGGCACCGGCACCAGCGGCCCGCAGGAACTGGTAGCTGAGGACGGCGTCGGTCCGCACGATGCTCTCCACCTCGGCTGCGGAGGTGCGGGGGTCGCAGAGCTTGTCGATGACCCGCAGGCACGTGAGCCGGCTCGAGCTGAGCTCGTGGCCTTCGACCACCTCGGGACGGCTGAGCAGGTATCCCTGGTAGAGGTCAAAGCCGAGCTTCTGGCACGCTTCGAGTTGCCGGCGCGTCTCGACCTTGGCCGCGATCATTTGCACGCCGAACGAGGAGCAGTGCCGGAACGTCTCGGCCAGCGGCGCCGGGGCCATCGCCAGGACGTCGAGTTTGACGATCGATGCCAGCTCGAGGAACGCGTCGTCGTCCTGGCTCACCCGGTAGTTGTCAAGGGCGAGGGTGTAGCCCTCCTGAGCCAGCCGCTGGCAACCCGCCAGCACCTCGGGGCTCCGGGGGACGTCCTCGCATATCTCGACCACCGTCTGAATAGGAGGCAGGACGAGATCCTGTTCTCCGACCAGGAACGCCCTGGTCGCGTTCACGAAGGCCAGCTTGTCCCCCACCAGTGCGTCCAGGCCGACGTCGAGGATGGAGTGCACCAGCACATCGGCGGTCATCGCGTCGCCGTCCGGCCTTTGGGAGCCCGGCCCCCGGAAGAGCAGCTCATAGCCGTGGACCCGCGATTTGGCATCGAAGATCGGCTGTCGCCCGACCATAAACTGGCTCATATGTGCCTCCCACCGTCAACTCAGGTGACGCCCGGCCCTGCCGTGACATCACTTCCCTATCGGCTGAAAGCTGGCCCGGCTGACGGGA
Source organism: Acidimicrobiaceae bacterium (assembly GCA_003166025.1). Classification (GTDB taxonomy): domain Bacteria; phylum Actinomycetota; class Acidimicrobiia; order Acidimicrobiales; family Palsa-688; genus Fen-671. The sequence goes on from PMWT01000240.1 coordinate 5,958, forward strand.
AAGTTAGGGCTTAAATACGCCGCGCTCGCCCGGGGCTAGGCTGCGTCGCCGTGACGGTACCCTCCGGGCCGGTTGCGGCTCCCACTCCACCGACGCCCCAGCCCGTGCTCAGCCCGCTCACGACGACGGCGATCTTCCTCGTCATGAGACCATGGGGCCAGGGGCGGAGCCGGCGGTGCGCGACCTGCTGGCCGACCTGTCGGGACTGCAACGGACCGTTGGCTCCCGGGTGCCCGAAGGCCGCCTGGCCGTGGTCGGCGGGGTCGGGTCGGCGGCGTGGGACCGCCTGTACGGTGCGCCCCGCCCGCTCGAGCTGCACCCTTTCTGTCAGCTCAACGGCCCCAAGCACCAGGCCATAGGCACCCCGGGGGGACCTTTTGTCCCATATCCGGGCCGGGGCGCTCGACCTGTGCTTCGAGCTGGCGTCCCAGATCATGGACCGCCTCCGGGGTGCCGTCACTGTTGTGGACGAGGTGCACGGCTTCAAGTACTTCGAGGTGCGCGACCTTCTCGGCTTCGTGGACGGCACGGAGAACCCGACGGCCCGGGCGGCCGAAGAGGCGGTCACCATCGGAGCGGAGGACCCTCATTTCGCCGGTGGTAGCTACGTCATCGTGCAGAAGTACCTGCACGACCTGATGGCTTGGAACGCGCTCCCCGTCGAGATGCAGGAGCGGGCCGTGGGCCGTACGAAACTGTCGGACTTCTCCAGGGCCGTCACCGGGACACTTTTCTTCGTGCCGACGGCTGATTTCCTAGAAGATCCGCCCCCTCGACCGGCATAACCCGAGCGCTGAGCTTCGTCGCCCCGGGTGCTCGGTGGGGGGACCTCAGATCCCGGTGTGCTCGGTCCGGACGGGGACGGGGTCGGGGACATGAGGCATGAGGGCATTGGCCGGGATGTGACCTAGGCGGCCGGCTTCGAAGTCCTCGAGCGCCTGCATGATCTCGTCCCGGGTGTTCATGACGAAAGGCCCGTAATGCACGACCGGCTCCCCGATCGGCTGGCCCCCGAGTACCAGGACGTCGAGCTGTTCGGCACCGGAGCCCTGGTGGTCGTCGGCGCGGACGCTCATCCAGTCGCCCGGGCCGAAGGCCACGAGCTGCCCGGCCCGCACCGGTTGCCCATCGCGGCCGGCCTGCCCGGACCCGGCCAGCACGTAGACGAGGGCATTGAACGCCGGCTCCCAGGGGAGCTCGAGCCGGGCCCCCGGCGACAGTGTGGCGTGCATCATCGCCATCGGGGTATGCGTCGAGCCGGGGCCGCGGTGCTCGCCCAGCGTCCCGGCGATGATGCGGACCAGGGCCCCGCCGTCGGCCGAGGACAACAGCTCCACCTGGTCGGCCTCGAGGGGCTGATAGGCGGGCGCGATCATCTTGTCCTTGGCGGGCAGGTTCACCCAGAGCTGGACGCCGTGGAACAGGCCGCCTGACATGACAAGCTCCTCGGGCGGCGTCTCGATGTGCAGGATCCCGCCGCCGGCGGTCATCCATTGCGTAGCCCCGTTGGCGATGAGGCCCCCACCGCCGTTGGAGTCCTGATGGGCGAAGGTGCCGTCGATCATGTAGGTCACCGTCTCGAACCCGCGGTGCGGGTGCCAGGGCGTGCCCTTAGGCTCCCCGGGCGCGTAGTTGACCTCGCCCATCTGGTCCATGTGCACGAAGGGGTCGAGGTCGCGCATGTTCACGCCGGCGAAGGCGCGCCGGACCGGGAAGCCCTCCCCCTCCAGACCGCTGGGGGCTGTGGTCACCGATCCGACCGGCCGTTCTCTGGAGACGGCCAGGTCGGGGGCCGCCACCTTCGGCAGCGTCGACAAGTCATTGACGGTCACAGCAGGCATGGGTGCCCTCCTTATCGCCGCCGCAGCTCGGTTCTTGCTGCGGCGGCATCATCCGATAAACCACAAATAGTCGTTCTTGCGGGCGTTGCGGCACGACCGGCGGGGCCGGTGTCACGCCGCCACCAGGTGCTCGGGCCCTTGCCCCGTCACCGACGACTCCTGGCCGTCACCCTGGGGCTCCAGGGCCGCGGCCAGTACGTCGTCGACCGTCTCGGCCAGGTGGAACGTCATGGCGTCACGCACAGTGACGGGCACGTCGTCCAGGTCCGGCCCGTTGCGTACCGGGAGGACCACCTCGGTCAGCCCGGCGCGGTGGGCGGCGAGGACCTTTTGCTTGACCCCGCCGATCGGTAGCACGCGGCCCTGCAGGGTCACCTCACCGGTCATGCCCACCACCGGCCGTACGGGCCGTCCCGTGAGGAGGCTGACCAGGGCCGAGGTCATGGTCACGCCCGCCGACGGCCCGTCTTTGGGGACGGCGCCCGCGGGCACGTGGACGTGGAACCGCCGGCCGGTCAGGTCGGCGGCGTCGATACCGAGCTCGGGGGCGTGCGAGCGGACATAGGAGAGGGCGATCTCCGCCGACTCCTTCATGACCTCGCCGAGCTGGCCCGTGAGGGTGAGACCTTCGCCACCCGTCATGGCCGTGGCCTCGACGAACAACACGTCCCCACCCGCCCCGGTGACGGCCAGGCCGGTGGCCACGCCGGGGACTGCGGTGCGGTCGGCCGCCTCGAAGAAGAACCGCGGCCGGCCGAGCCAGCCCTGGACGCCGGCGCCGTCGACCACGACAGGGGAGACGGCTTTTGCGGACGCCAGTTTGGTGGCCACCTTGCGCAGGAGCCGGCCGAGCTCGCGCTCGAGGCCCCGGACCCCCGCCTCCCTGGTGTAGTCGGCGGCGATGGCCTGCAGGGCGTCGTCGGTCACCTCCACTTCGTCAGCCCGGAGACCGGCGCGCTCCAGCTGCCGGGGCAGCAGGTGATGGCGGGCGATAGCCAGCTTCTCGTCCTCGGTGTAGCCGTCGAGGCGGATCACTTCCAGGCGGTCGTACAGCGGGCCGGGAATGGTCTCGGCCACATTGGCCGTGACGATGAACAGCACCTGGGACAGGTCGAGCTCGACCTCGAGGTAGTGGTCACGGAAGGTGTGGTTTTGGGCCGGGTCGAGCACCTCGAGCAGCGCCGAGGAGGGGTCGCCCCGGTAGTCGGACCCCAGCTTGTCGACCTCGTCGAGCACGACGACGGGGTTCATGGTGCCCGCCTCGCGCAGCGCCCGGGCCAGGCGGCCGGGCTGGGCGCCGACGTACGTCCGCCGGTGACCACGGATCTCGGCTTCGTCGTGGACGCCGCCGAGCGCGACGCGCACGAAGGTGCGGCCCAGGGCGCGGGCCACGGACTCGCCCAGCGAAGTCTTGCCCACACCCGGCGGCCCTACCAGGGCCAGGACGGCGCCCGCGCCGCGGTCCCCGACCGGCGCCAGGCCGCGGTCGCGGCGGAGCTTACGTACGGCCAAGTGCTCGAGGATGCGCTCCTTCACGTCCGACAGACCGTCGTGGTCCTCGTCGAGCACACGCCCGGCGGCGGGGACGTCGAGGTTGTCCTCGGAGGTCTTGCCCCAGGGGATTTCCAGGACCGTCTCGATCCAGGTCCGGGCCCAGCCCTGCTCGGGGCTCTGCTCGCTGGTGCGTTCGAGTTTGGCGACCTCCCGTAACAGGGCGGCGCGGACGGCGTCGGGCAGGTCGCGAGCCTCAATCTGTTCTCGGTAACCCTGGGGCGACCCGTCGGCTGCTTCGCCGTCCAGCTCGCCCAGCTCTTTGCGGATGGCCTCCAGTTGGCGGCGCAGCAGGAACTCGCGCTGCGTCTTTTCCATGCCCTCTTCTACGTCTGTCTTGATCTGCTGGCGCAGCGTTATGTCGGCCAGGGTCTCGCGCGCCCAGCCCAGCACGAGGCGCAGCCGGGCCTCCACGTCGACGGTCTCGAGGATCTGCAGCTTCTGGGCCGCGCTGAGGTCGGGCGAGTACCCGGACACATCAGCTATCTGAGAGGCACCGCTGACATGGCGCAGTGTTTCTGCCATGGCCCGGGCACCCCTGCTGAGCAGGATGTTCTCCAGGACCGCGCGGTACTCGCGGGCGAGCTCGACCAGGGCCGGCGTCTCCGCCGGTTCGTTGACGTCGTCGACCTGTACCCACAGCGCCTGGCCGGTGCCGGGCACGGCGCTGCCCAATAGGGCGCGACGCTCACCGCTCACGACTATGGCCGCTGCCCCGCCGGGCAGCTCGCCCACGTCCACGATCTTGGCGATCACCCCGACCGAGGAATAGCGGCCGTCGATACGGGGCACGAGCACGAGCTCGCCGCCTACCGGTCCGGCGGCCTCGGCCGCAGCCTTGGCCTCGTCCGTCTCGAGCGCAAGGGTGAAAACCATCCCGGGCAGTACAACACCCGAGGTCAAGGGCAGCATCGGCAGGGTTTGGCGTTCTTTGTCCATCGTCTTCTCCAAAAACTTCTTTCCGTCCGGTCACACCGGGCTCTGGGCTAGGTCCAACAAATGGGGACCTCCCAAGATTCCCGGGCCGGAGGCCACCCGCTCCCGGCCTGCCCAGCTCCTATAGGCCGAATGAGGCGCCGGGCCTTGAGGGTTCCCGGCTCTCGTCCAGGCGCCTCACCCGGAACCCGGCCTGGGCCAGGACATGGGGGATCGAGCGGACGTGGGCACGGTCCTTCTCCTTGTTGTCCTCGGGCAACTGCTCGAACGGTAGGTCGATGAAGGGGTGGTGGCGCGAGTCGCGTGGCCCGGGCTGGTAGCCCATGCGCTTCATGTCGGCCGACCAGCGCTCGTGCTCGAACGGCGCCAGCGCGGCCACCTCGGCTTCGGTGAACCCGAAGCTCGACCTCTCGGGGTCCAGGAGGGGAGCGGGGACAACAACGCAGCGAAGGGCCCCCAGTTTGGCGGCTATGCCGTCGGCCCAGAGACGGTTTGACTCACGCAAACTGCCGGGCAGCTGTTCCCAGGGCACCAGCGAAGGATCGTCGCCCGCGGTGAGGCCGAGCTCGTTTTGCTGCTGACAGTGGAGCAGGTGGCCCAGGCGAGCGATGGCCTCGGTGGCCGTGCTCTCCAGCAGAGGCGCCGGGAGCAGCGTGCGACTGAGCCATCCGAAGGCGTGTATGCCCTTCATGGCCTGGCCGCCTCGCTTGACGGCGTGGGCCACCCCGGCCTCGTCGTCCTCCACGACGACGACGATGGGCGTCTCGTCCCAGTGCCCCATCTCGTGGCGGAGGGTGAGCGCCGTCGTCAGAGCGGCTGTTTCACTGGCTAGAGCTACATAAACGGTGCTGGCGTCGCTCGGTGCCACACCACCGTTGACCCCGCCACCGTTNNGACCCCGCCACCGTTGACCCCGCGCCCGGCCCGACCCCACCGCTCGAGCCGGCACGAAGCGATCTCGCCCAGCTCGGGGTTCCTCGCGGCCAGGTCGTCGAGCACCTCGGGGGGAGCGCCGACGAGCGTGAGGCGCAGCGAGTCCGAGGCGTCGCGGCGTGCCGCCGTCCACCGGCGCAGGATGGCGATGAGGAGGCTGTCAGCAAGTCCTTCGTCGCTCACTACGACTACGTGCGGTGAGCCGGGGTGTTCCCTGGGGAAGGGCGGGTGTTCATCGAGAAGGAGCTCGGCCGCCACCGCCCAGAGGTTGACCAGTTCGAGCCGGAACCCCGACTCGTCCCGGTCCACCAGGGCGGGTGCCTTCATGACCTGCCACAGGTGAAAGTCATCGAAACCGGCCAGGGCTGTCAGCACCTGCGACCTGTCGGCGGCCGAAACGGTGCGGGCAGCGGCGGCCACGTCGATGTTGACCTGGTCCTTCCCGCACAGCGCCACCAGGAGCTCGGCCTTGTCCAGGCCGACCTGACGCAACACCTTGGTATCGGTGGCGTCGCCTACGAGGACGTGGATGCCACGGTCCCGACAGCCGGCGATGGAGACGTTGGTGGGATCGCTGTCGATAGCCACGACTTGCCAACCATCGGCAGCGAAGGCGCTGGCCAGGCGGTAACCGGCCGCTCCCAACCCGGCGACAACCACATGGCGGCGTAGGCGGCGGACGAAGAAGCGGTTGAACTGCTCTCCGTACATGGCCAGGATGGCGCCGACGGCGGCATAGCCGAGCACGATCGGGCCCAGGTAACGGGCGATCTGGAGGTAAACATTGGCGCTTTGGCCGGCGTTGCCGTCAAGGGTGAACAACTGGAGGGACTCGTACAGCAAGTCGAGCACGGGACGACTGGGCTTGGACTCGGAAAAGCCGACCATCGCCAGTACGACCACGGTGACGGCGAGAACCGCGAGCACTGCCGGCTTATTGCGGTCCCAGTGGCGGACAAGGTGCTTGGCCCATGTCGCCTTGGGCGTCCGGCGCCGACTTCGGGGCTGGTGACTGAGAAGGTCTACGTACATGTTGGGCTCAACCGTTCAAGTACTCGGCTCGCTCGGCGGTGGTGTAACCACGGGTCACCCGCAAGCGCGCCGCATCCTCCAGGTCGTGCAGATCGGGCGTCGCCGCTTCGGCCGACAGCACCCGGACGATGCCGTCGTTGCTGGCGGAAATGACCACGTCGCTTTGGTCGAAGGTCCCGAACACGGCAGTGTTCACAGCCGTCGGGAAAGGCTCGTCGAACGGGCCAAAGGCGGCCAATTGGCTCCGTCCGGCGAGGCTCCAGACACGGACCATGCCGTCGTCGCCTGCCGTCAGTACCTCCGACCCGTCGGGGCTGAAAACTGCGGTATTGACCTGGCCGCCGCCGGTGTTGAGCTCCGTCGCCACCTTATAGGTGCCGGCATCGAAGACGGTCACGTTGCCGGAATTGTCGGCCAGGACAACCTGTCGTCCATCGGGGCTGAACTGCCCGTCCCAGACAACGGCGTCTTTGTCCGGGTTTTGGAACGTACCGAGGTACTTGTCGGTGTCGCTCTGGCGGCCCCGCCTCAGGCTCCACTCCCGCGCCGCGCCATTGTTGTAAGTGACGAGCACGCGGTTGCCGGCGGCGTTGAAGGCCATACTGTTGACGAAATAGTCGTAGCTCGCTGTTCCGGCGAGCTCGACAGCCCGGCCGTTGGCGAGGTCGACGACCTCGACGATGTTGTTGTTCGAGAAGCTGACAGCAACCCAGGAGCCGTCCGGGCTGATGGAAACGGTCTGGGGGGTGCCCGGCCACTTTGTGGGGAGCTCCGTCCGAGCCGGCCGGACCCGTGCCGCGCCTTGGGCGTCGTTGGTGACCAGCCACTCCTTCACCTCGTACTGGGCCCCCACCCCCACCACCCCGACGGCAGCGGCTACCCTCCCGCGGCCCCGGGCCTGAGAGACCGTAAAAGCCTGAGAGACCGTAAAGGATTGCATATTGGCGGGCCGCGAGCCCTCCAGCACCGTCGTTTGCCTGCCCGTGCGCAGGTCTATGACGACGGCCTTGTCAGGATCGCTGTCGTCGCCCGTAACCGACACACCTGAGGCCAGAGCGGTCACGTCGCCCAGGCCGGCCACGTAGGTCGCGCTGCCGACGCCGTCACTGGTGCCCGCCCACGGGAGAGACTCGCTCACCTGGGAAGAAAACAGCATTTCGCGAGGGCGTGCATCCCACACCCTTACCATCCCGTCCTCGCTCCCGGTCACCAGGGTGCCCACGTCGGCGGGGTCGAACTCGGCCGAATACACGACGCCGCAGTCGCAGTTGAGCTGTGCTACCGCTATCCCGCCTAACTGTGACTGCTGTTGGAGTTGCCACACCGTCGTCTGTCCCAGGTCGGTCGTGGTGACCAGCTCTGAGCCGTTGGGGCTGAACACGGTCGTCTGCAGGTCTCCGCCCGCGCTGAACTGGGCGACCACCGTGTGGGCACCGTAAAGCTCGGTGACTTGGGTGATGCCTTCAACGCTGGTGGTCGCCAGCTCGCGCCCGTTTTGGCTCAGTGCCGCGCTGGTGACGTTGCCGACCCCCCACACCGTGGCGTTGGCCGGGAAGATCTGCTTGAACCCGGGCACCGACCACACAGTGGCCCCCGAGCCGCCGGTCACCGCGACCTCCGTCCCCGCCCCGTCAAGACTGACGGAGCTCAGGCTGTCGAAAGGCGTGTTCACACAGCGCCCGGCGAAGGGTTGGCCGGCATGGTACTCGCAGATATAGCCGTCGGAGTCGACGGTGACGAGATGGTCTTGGCCATTGGCCGGGCCCTGCCAAGCCACCATCTGCCCGGCCGGCTGGACGTCCCCGCTGTCCGCCGGCACGTACAGGGGAACGGCCCTGCGTGTCCCGGCCGCCGTCAGGATCTCAGCACCGGGCCATCGGCCCGACCGCCACCCGGCCCGGACCTCTCCGACGACGGCTATGGAGCGCCCGTTCGGGCTGAAGGCCAGCCCGTTGATGTCGGAAAAGTCGGTGGCGCGGTCCCGGGGAAGGCCGGACCGCCCGAGGTCCCATATCTTGACGTCCCCGCTGTCGGCCGTGGCTGCGGCGAGGAACTTGCCGTCAGGACTGAAGACGGTGGCAGACACAGACGTGCCGAAGTCCAGAGTCCTTTCTTCCTCGATCTGCGGGAGGGATTGGCGGAGTGCCGCCACGGCTTGCGGTGTCGGGCTCTTGCCCATGGCCGATAGGGCTAGGAGGGCGCTGAGCTCGGGGTCGCCGTTGAGGTTGGCGACGGCGTCGGCGGCGAGCACCCGGGAGCCGTTGGCGTCCCGCTGCGCCACCGCATTGCCGACGACGAAGACTGCGAGCAGGGCCACGGCGACGAGAGCGGCGCCCCAGGCCACCAGCGCCCGGCGGCGCTGCACCCGGGCCTTTTGCTCGGCCGCTTCCTTTTGCGCCTCGAGGCGGCGAGCCGCGTACCGGCCGCGCCAGTCGAGCACCGCCGGGGCCAGCACGTCGTGGAAGATCTCGTAGCGAGGAGGGCCTTGGCCGCCCATGGGAGGTTCGACGAAGCGAACGATGCGCGTGTCGCCTTCCCCCAGCCTGTCCAGGACGCTCGTCACCTTGTCCTCGGCGTGGTTGGTGTAGTCCACGAGGTCGGCCACGGCGTGGGCGATCTTGGTGCCCGAGGGCGTCACGAGGTGGTGGAAGACGTCGGCGGCGATGTCCTGGTCCTCGGCCGACAGGGCGCCCAGGGTGGCGTCGAGATGGCTCCGGACGATGTTCTGGGCGCCCCCCAACTGCTCCAAGGTGGACAAACGCAGCTGGTGGGAACCTGCACCCGTCTCCTCCTGCCAGATGCGGGTCATCACCAGTTGCAGGTAGGGAGCTTCCACCGCGTCGCCCGTCCCACCGTCCAGGGCCCCGACGCCCACCGTCTCGAGCTTCACTTTGCCCGTGGAGACCTGCTCGACCACGGCCGAGACGAGCTCGGCCTCGATGCTCACCTGTTGGTCGGGAGGCTGCTGCCGGTTGTACTCCTCAATGGGGCGACGGATGGCTTGGCGCGCCGCCCCCTTGCCGAGCGGGCTTATGCGGCGGTACGAGCCGAACAGGTTGGGGATGCGGCCCCGGAAGCGGTCGAGCTGTGCCAGGGCGTCTTCCCTGATGGCGAGGAGGAAGCCGGCGGGGAGACCTTCGCGGCCAACGGCCTGAGAGAACTGTTCGAAAAATGAGAGCGGTCCCTGCTCGGAGCCGTGGTAGAGGAAGTACTCCTCGAACTGGTCGAAAATCAGCAACAACGACGCCTGCGCACGCGATGCCGACGTCTCGATGAGCTCGACCAGGCTCCCCCCGGACAGGCTCCCCCGGGGCTCGGCGCTCTCGGGGGAGGCGAACTCCTGCACTGACGCCTCGACGGCGGCGGCTATGCCGGCTACGGGGTCGTCACGCCAACTGCTGAAGACCACCGGGACAAACTCGGCCGTCCCGAACCGGTGTACGTCCCGCCGGGCGGCCTCACGCAGGCCGGCGGCCACACCCGCCCGCAGCAGCGAGCTTTTCCCGGCCCCGCTCTGGCCGTATACCAGGGTCAGCCGGGCCGACTTGAGACTGGCGACGATGAGGTCCCGCTCGCTCTCACGCCCGAAAAAAAAGGCGGCGTCAGCTTCGGTGAAGTGCGTGAGGCCCTTGTAGGGCCCCGTAGCCCCGGTGACGTTGGCGTGTTGTGTCAAGAGCGGTCGGCGAGCCAGGTCTCGAAAGCGTTCCTCAGCTGGACGAGGTAGTCCTCCAGGGTCATCCCTATCATCGTCACGTTCTTCTTCGCCCACGTTTTCTGCTCGACAGGGTCGAAGTCACGTCGCACCGCCCACCAGTCGTTCGGCTTGGCTTTTTCCCGGAGCTGGTAGAGGATGGCGCGAAGGTTCCAGTCACGAAGGCTGTAACCGAGGAACAGAAGATGGCAGTTGAGGAGCCGGGTGAGCACAGAAGCGGGCAGGAGCTCATCGAGGTCGGTGTGGGTCAGGTACTCGATGTAGTGGTCCTCGGTGATCACGTAACTGTCGTGATTGGGGTCGTTACGGTTGACGAAGCCGTGCAGCTTCAAAACAACCGTGCGCTCCTCAGGACTGGCGTCGAGGTATTCCCGGGGTTCTTCGATCAGTTTCAGGGAGCCTCCCGGCGGCTGATGGAAAAAGTGGCCGTGGTGCTCGCCGTCGGCCATGTAGACCACGAGGTCGTAGGGCTCGCCGCGCTCGTCGAGCGCCTGTTCCAATAGGTCGTCGTAATTGGTCGTGACTAATAATGGCGGGTCACCCAAGAGGCCTTTCTCCCGCAGTTGGCCGGGGATCTCGGCCAGGAAGTGATGGAGCGGCGTGGTCGGGAGATCCCGGTCGAAGATGTCGTGCAGTTCTTCGTACAGCGGTGTCGACCCGCCCTTCATGGCCGAGATCCATTGGGCGACGGCCAGGAGCTCGTACGAGCCGGCCAGCTCCGAGGGCAGATGGAACTCTTTCGACAGCCGTGATGCAAGCTCCTGGGCGCTCGGCGCGCCCTTCCATTCGGCGCCTCCAGGCCCCGGCCGGCCGAAAAGGCTCGCCCCGGACCCGAGCACGGGGGTCAGCCGCCCACGCCGCAGGCCGCGACAGACGATATCGAAATGCGCAGCCAGATCCTCGCCCAGAGGTGCCAGGCTGTTGGGCGACCCGATCACCGGTGGATCCTAGCCGACGTACTGTCGGCGAAGCCGGTCGTTCCGACAACTGAAGGTAGGGGCTGATCGGCCGGTCGGCGACGAGAGGACGGCAGGACAAGTGGACCTGGACGACGAAAGGCTGTGGGCGGCTTCGGTCGACGTCTTGCGGAGCAACGATGGCGGTGGCTGGACCAAGGCGGCGCCGGACCTGTACCCGCACCAGTGGAGCTGGGACAGCGCCTTCATCGCCATCGGGTGGGCGCACATCGACCCGCTGAGGGCCGTCGGCGAACTGGAACGATTGTTCGCCCGCCAATGGGCGACGGGCAAGGTCCCCAAATCGTTTTCGACGAGCGCGTCCCGGACGACAGCTATTTCCCGGACTGGGCGTACTGGGACAGCGCCATTTCGCCCGATGCTCCCGCCGGGGCCCCTCATACCAGCGGGTTGTGCCAGCCCCCGGTGCACGCCCTGGCCCTGTTGCGGATTTGGCAGCTGGCACAGCGCAGCTGCGAAGGCGGGCGACTGAGCGAGGTTAGGGACCGGGCCCGTGCTCTGTTGCCTCGCGTCCTGGCCTGGCACCGCTACCTGGCGACGGCCAGGGACCCCGAGGGTAGCGGGCTCGTCACGATCTATCACCCGTGGGAGAGCGGGGCCGACAACTCCCCGAGGTGGGACCGGGCTCTCGCCAACGTCGAGGTCGGGAAGCTGGCGTCCTTCCGTCGGCGTGATACCGAGCACGTCCGCGACGCGTCGCAGCGCCCGACAGACAGGGACTACGAGCGTTACATATGGCTCGTGAAGGTGCTCAAGGCATGCCGCTACGACGAGGCGGACATCCACCGCCGCCACCCGTTCCTGGTGAAGGACGTTTTTTTCAGCGCCATCCTGGTTTGCGCCAACGTGGCGCTCCTTGAACTGGCCGAGGCCCTCGGGGCCGATGACTTGTCCCCGGCGGTCGGGGAGTGGGTCGCGGCAGGACGGCGAGGCGTGGCCGGGCAGTGGGACGACGAGCTCGGGCTCTGCGTCGATTATGACGTCTTGGCCGCCAACCCCTTCACCGGGGAACCGCTCGGGTCGCCCCGCCAGTCCTGGACCGCGGCCGTCACTCTTGATTGGCTGAGCTTTGCTGTTGGCGCAGCAGCTCCCGGTAAACCAGTATGACCGAGGAGTCGTCGCGGCGACCGTAGCCGGCCTCCGTTCCCATCTGGAACGCCTTTTGGGCCGCCTCGGCGAGCGCGGTCCGCGCCTTGGAGCTGCCGGCCGCGTCTACGACCAGGCCCATGTCTTTTACGAAGATGTCGAGAGCGCTCTTGACATCGCCGAAAGTACCCTCGACCATGCGCCGGCCACGGTCGTCGAGCATGAAAGAAGCCGCCGCCCCCTGCCTCACCACTTCCCAGCTGCCGGCGGCGTCGAGCCCGAGCGACTCGGCGAACACGAGCGCCTCGGCTGCGGCGGCGATGTGCACGCCGCACAATAATTGGTTGACTAGCTTCAGTTTCTGCCCGTCGCCGGGCCGGGGCCCGACCACCGGGGCGCTGCTGGCCATGGCGTCCAAGAGCGAGGCGACCTTCACGATGTCCTCGGGCGCGCCCCCGACCATCATGAGAAGGTCGCCCGCGGCCGCCCGGGCCGTGCCGCCCGATACGGGGGCGTCGACCACGCTGATCCCCCTTCCTGCCAGTTGTGCCGACCAGGTGCTGACGGCGGCCGCTCCGACCGTGGCCATCATGAGGACTACGGACCCCGGAGCGAGAGCTGCGGCCGCACCGTCCTCCCCGAACAAGGCCGATGCGGCCTGCGTCGGGGTGGCCACCATGACGGCGAGCACATCGGCGGAGACCGCGGCTGCGGCGGCGCTCGGAGCAGCCACCACGCCATCGCCGGCGAGCGCCGCCGATCGTCCCGGGTCCACGTCGAAAGCGGTGACGCTATGCCCCGCCCCGGCCACCACCCGGGCCATGGGCGCGCCCATGGCACCAAGCCCGATCCAACCCACTTTTGACATCAGCCGGTCTCGCTCCCTTCGTCCCGTGTGGTCAGGCCGTCCTCAACGTTCGGCCGTCCCGGCTTGGATTATCACGGGCGTGCGCGCCCGTTCGGCGGCACGGCAGATGGCTGCCGTCGGCTCCAGCGTATAAGTGGTCATTGCCGCCAGCGCCTGGCCACGGGCGCGGAACTCCTTGATGATGCCGGTGCCCCGGGCGAGCATCAGGACCGTCCCGAGAGCAGGTCGATGACCCGGGCCAGCGTCTGCTCGTCGCCGACGTTGCCGGCGAAAACGACGTAGGGGGTACCCACCGCCTCGGGCGCCGCCTCGAGCGGCCGGAACACTGAGACCATGCCCGGGAATAGCTGCCCGAGCACCTCGGCCCTACGGATCCCGAGGCCGGTGACGGCCACGTCGTGGGAGGTTATGCCGCCCTTGGCCACGACCCACGCCGGCATGGCCTTGACGGCCAGCCTGACGACGCCGGCCACGGCCGCGGAAACCTCACGGGCGATCTGCAGGCTCGCTTCCCCGTCCGTCCCCCGAACGAGGTCCCGGCTCGTGGACACCAGCACATCGGCGTCGGCCAGCTCGGCGGCGGCCCGGGCCCCTATGCCGGCCACGTAGTCGCCGCGCCGGCCGGGCCCGATGACCCGGGACACGTCAAGGGCTATCTCGACGAGGCCGCCCCTGGCGATGGCGAAGGCCACCTGGTCACTGGTCAGGCCCACATGGGACCCGACGACGATCAAGCCGTGGCCGCCCGGCGGCCCGGCCGGCCATATATCTTCCGCCGCCAGCGGCTCACGGCCGCTCAGCCCGGCGAGGGCCCGGACAAACGAAGGGCCGGTACGGTAAAGGTACGACCGTCCCTGGTCCCGAGCCTCGGCGACGGCCATGGCCACGATTTCCAAGTCGGCATATTCGGTGCCGTTAATCACGATAAACGCTCCGGGAGGCGCATGCGCCAGTACGCTCGCCACCCTTTGCGGACCTCCCAGGCGGATGTCCTCCAGGGAAACGCTGTGCACGTCGCCGGTGCTGAGAGCGCCGCCGCTCTTTTCGACCAGGAACTCCTTCAAGTTGGAGGACCGGTACCCGAAAGAGGCGTCCCGGGCGAACTCGGTCTCGCCCACGGGGACGAAGGCGCCGCCGACGCGAGCCATGTGGACGTCATTAGCAGTCACCCGGCCCGCCTCAAGGAAGGACGGCACGAAGAGGACCGCGTCGTAGCCCTTGCCCGTCTGTTCTCTGCGCACGGCATCGATGGCCCTTACCTCGGCCACCACATGGCCTCGTAGGGTCGAGTCGCTGCGGCTCACGATCTCCAGGGGAAAGCCCTGGTCCCGGGACAGCTCGAACAGGTCGCGGGCCACGGCCTGAGCGATCGCCACGGCGGCCGGCTCGGCCAGGCTCCGGGTGTTGGTGAGCACGAAACAGGTAGACCCGGCGTGGCGGAGGGCGGCCCGGTACTCGCTGGGGCCCGGGACCATGACGACGCTCACACCGTGGACGGACTGGGACCCGGTCGGGTCGTCGTCGAGGACAGCGGTCCGCCGGTTGGTGCGCAGGTGCCAGGCGCGCACCTCGGCCACGGCTCCGGGCTCCACGCGCCGCGGGGGTAGCCGGCCGAGGAGGCCCGGCGCTACATCTGCTTGGCGGTCTGGCACCAGCCGAACAGTACTCCTGACGCCTTAGACCTAGACGTTGTCCGTGGCCGCGAGCGCCCAGGCCTGTCCCCGGTGCGGTCCGCTCCCGGCCTCCATGGCCAGGCGCAGCACCCAGCCCGTCGTCGGCCCGTCGTCGGCCCAGGCGAAGCACCGGACCTGGGAGAGGACCTCGCCCAGTTGGTCGGGGACGAGCGGCCAATGTGACGTGAGGTCTCCCACGGCGGCCAGCACCCACCAGGCGGCGAACCGCCCGGGAGCCGCCCCGCGCCGACGGCCGTGAGCGCCCCCACTGCCTGCCGCCCAGGCCATGAGAGCGAGCGCCGTCGCCGGTCCCAACTCGACGAGCTCCTGCGCCGGCCCACCGAGCAGGGCGATGGCATCGAGGGCGTCCCCTGTGGTCCCGACCGCGCGGGCACGGCCGTTCGACTCCTCTGTCCACGCGCTGACCAGGTCCTCCAAGGCGCCGGGCACCTCGCCGCCTCCGCCCGGGCTCGCCCCCGGCCCCGCGTCCCGGCTCGGCGGGCTTGCCGTTCGCGTAGCCGGTCCGGCCGGTAGGCCCGTCCCGAGCGACCTCAAAGGCGGCAGGGGCGGCGACGGCGCCGCCATCTTGTCGGGGCGGTACTCGGCCAGAGCGTAGCGAGGCTCCCAGGGCTCCAGCCGGAGGGGCAGGTCGAGGACCTCCGGTAGCGACGCCGCTACCAGGTCGCCCGTGAGGTCGTCACCCCTCACAACGCGCTCATGGGCCGCCATCGCCGCCTGTGGCGTGGCGCGGAGGTGGGGCGACAGTTCTGCCCAGCTGTGCGTGGAGGCAGCCACCTCTGGCAGCGGCCCGAAGGCGAACCGGCCGCTCCCCGCTTCCAGCATTGTCGCCGCCCAACGACCAGGAGCCTCCAGCGCGAGGCGGTACTCGATGTGGGCCGCCACCGCCCAGAGCTGTTTGCCGCGCTCGAACGCCAGGCGGCACCGAGCCGCGAGCGCGACCAGCTCGTCCCACTCGCGGTCGGCGACCAGAGCGTTGACGTGGCGTGTGAGCTCATCGAGGTCTCCCAGTTCGAGGAGCTCGGCGGACGCCGCGGACAGCCGGCCGGCGTCTGGTCGGTGGGCGTCTGGCGATCCGGCGCAGGCCACGGCTTAGCGCAAGCCGGTCATCAGGTCGTCCTCGGCCAGGCCGGCCGGCGCCGAGCGCAGCGTGAACCACTCACGGGAAAGGGCGTCCCCGATGACGTCTTCAGGCAGATGGGTGAAAAGGAAGTTCTCCGTCTGGCTGGCATGGGCGGCCAGTGCCTGTCGCTTGCGGTCGCTGTAGCCCGAAACGTCGACCACGGTCGTCACCAGCTCATCGGGCACACCGAAGTCGTCCGGGACACCGAAGTCAGCGTTACCGATCCCCGCGTCGTCGAGCCGCCGGCGCAGCTCGACGAACGCCGACCTGGGGACGGCGGCGTAGTAGAGCTTGAGGGGGTGACCGCCAGGGCCCTGGCGGAACTGCTCGGCGGCGGCGACGGTGGCACGGTGAGCCTGGATGTGGTCCGGGTGCCCGTACCCGCCGTTCTCGTCATAGGTGATAAGGACCTGGGGCTGGTAGAGCCGTACCAGCGCCGCTATGCGGTTGGTGACCTCGGCCAGCGGGACGTTGCAGAACGCGCCCGGGTCGCGGTTGGCCTCCCAGCCCGCCATACCGGAGTCCTGGTAGCCGAGGAGCTCGAGGCGGCCCACGCCCAGTAATGCCACCGAGGCGCGGAGCTCTTCCTGGCGGCGCCGGGCCACTGCGGCCGAGTCGTGACCGGGCTGGCCAGGTTTCACGCCCTCCGGGCCATCCCCCTGCTCCCCGTTGGTGCAGGTGACAAGCACAGTCCGGGCTCCTTCGGCCGCATAGCGGGCCAGCACGCCACCGGTCCCTATGACTTCGTCGTCGGGGTGGGCGTGGACGGCCATAAGCGTCAGCCCGTTGCTCATGTCCCCGGTCACGCTAGCTCGGCCCGGTCGTTAGGTCGCAACGGCCGCCAGGCCGGATTTGGCCTCACACTGCAATACTGTGGCGGGCAAGTCGAGCGTCGGCCCACCACCTGAAAGGGCCGGGGGGCGGAGACGTAGAACGGGGGCTTGGGTGAGGGTGCTAGCTCGGTGGCCGAAGGGGGCGGACCTGTCGGGCCGCACGGCCGTTGTTGCTGCCCGCCTGGCCCTGCTCGTCCTGCTGACGCTGCTGGTGGCTGTGGGGTTACATGGGAGGGTCACCTCACCGGCCTGGGGGAGCCGGTCAAAGGCCCACGACGCCGAGGTCATGGCCGCCCTGTTGGCCGTCGGGGTCGTCCTCCTTGTGGTCCTGGCGGTCCGCAGCCGGCGTGCCCCGCCCGGCGCGCTCCTGGCGGCCAGGTTGCGTACCGCGCTGTGGTACCTCCTGGGTGCCGGGGTTCCGGTGCTGGTCGTCACGCTGGTCCTCCTCCTCGTCAACCTCCGGCTGGGCCCCCTCCGGACTTCGGGGGCCCCGGCACGGTTCCCCGTCGTGCGCCGCGGGCCGGCGACTCTGGCGCCTAAGGCGAGCGCGACGAGCTCCCATTTCCCTCTGGCCGCGATCCTTTACGGGCTGGCCGCCGCCGTCCTCGTCGCCGCCATCGTGGTGGTGTCGCTGTGGATCGTCCGTCACAGCCGGCGTCAACCTCAGGTGGAGCCCGACGTGCCCGCGCAGGAGTACGGAGAGACCCTCCAGGAGGCGCTCGTTTGGGGCCAGCGCGCCCTGCTCGACCTGGACGATGCCCGGGCTGCCATCATCGCCTGTTACGTGGCGATGGAGGAGAGCCTGGCCCGGGCGGGGACGGCCCGGGCCAGCGCCGAGACCCCGGACGAGCTATTGGCCCGGGCCGCCCGGGCCCTCTTGATCAGTGCGGGAGCGGCTTCACGGCTGACCGGTTTGTTTTACGAGGCCCGGTTCTCCAGCCACCCTTTGAGCGCCGCTCACCGGGAGGCGGCCGAGACGGCCCTGGCCGGGCTCCTCGCCGAGCTCGACCGGGCCCGGCCCATGACCGCAGGGGCGGTCCCATGACAGGCCGCCGTCCCGACCGGCCAGGGGATGGGCCCGGGGAGGGGCCCGGCCCTTGGCACCGCGCCCGCGCCGAGCTGGCCATTGCCGCGGTGGTCCTGGCCGCCTGTGCCCTCGCCGCTTACGCCGTGGCTGGTGGCCCGGCCGCGGTCCTGGTGGCCTTGATCTTCTCGGCCCTCGCCCTGGTGGTGGTCAACCGCCTTCCGGCGCCGGCCCCAGGACCGCCGGCCCAACCCGAGATCCCCACCGGCCGTCGCCTGCCGTCCCGGTCGTCCATAAACTACTGGCGCTGGCGGACGGACCTCACTGCCGCCATAGGCTCCATAGGCTCCTACCAGACCAACCTGGGCCCCGACCTCCAGCACCTGCTGGCCGCCCGGCTCTCGGAGCGCCACGGGGTCAGCCTCTACCAGCAGCCCGACCTGGCTCGCACCCTCCTGTGCCCCCGGGCCCGGGATCTCGACCTATGGCCCTGGGTCGACCCGCAACGGCCCACGGCCGACCGCCTGGACGGTCCCGGCATCCCGCGCCAGACGCTCGCCCGCCTTGTCGAAAGGTTGGAACGACTATGAGCGGTACCGGGCGCACGCCTGAGGAGACGGCCCGGCTGTGCGGGGGCATCCTGGACGAGATCGAGCGCGTGGTAGTGGGAAGACGGCGCACGCTCGAACTGGTCCTGATCGGCATCTTGGCCGGTGGCCACATCCTGCTGGAGGACCTCCCGGGGCTGGGCAAGACCCTCATCGCCAGGTCTTTTGCCAAGGTGTTGGGGCTCGAGTTCGCCCGCATCCAGTTCACTCCGGACATGCTGCCGTCCGATGTCGTGGGGGCCGCTATGTACGACCAGCGCAACAGCGAGATGGTCTTCCGTCCCGGACCGGTCTTCACCAACCTCCTGCTGGCCGACGAGATCAACCGTACCCCGCCCAAGACCCAGGCGGCACTCCTCGAAGCCATGGGCGAAGGCCAGGTGAGCGTGGACGGCGAGACCCGCAAGCTGCCTCAACCGTTCGTCGTGCTGGCCACCGACAACCCGATCGAGTACGAGGGCACCTATGAGCTGCCCGAGGCTCAGCTCGACCGCTTCTTGATGAGGCTGCGGCTGGGCTATCTGCAGCCGGTCGAAGAAGTCGCCATGGTGCAGCGCCGGCTGGACCGGGGCCAAGACCACGTCGAGCTGGCCCAGGTCATCGAGGCCGGCGAGCTCCTGGCCATGCGCAGCTCGCTGGAGCAGATCGAGGTGTCGCCTGACCTGGTCGACTACGCCGTGGCGATCGTCACCGCGACCCGCGCCAACCCCCAGATCCAGGTTGGTGCCAGCCCTCGGGGCAGCCTCGCCCTGGTGCAGCTGGCCCGGGGCGAGGCGCTCATGCGGAGGCGGGACTTTGTCGTCCCCGACGACATAAAGAAGGTAGTCGTGCCGGCGCTGGCTCACCGGGTCGTGCTGCGCCCGGAACTATGGGTGCGCCAAGTCAGCGCTGACGATGTCATCGCTGCCCTAATGGCGTCGGTGCCGACGCCGCGTACCGACCCGGCTGCCGGCCCTTCTGCCGGTGCTACCGCGGGCGGCCGGCGGGGCGCCGGTGCTAGCTAGTCCCGAAGCCGAGGCGCGGCCCAGACCGCTGAGCTCTACTGTTCCGCTCAGGCTGGAGCTGGGCTGGACCGTCTCCCGCCACGCCCGGCGCCTGTTCGACCTGGCCCTGGCCGGCCTGGCCTTGGCCGTGGTGACGAGGCGCCCCGAACTGGTCGCCGTTGCCGCACCGGCGCTGGTCCTGTTGTTCGTCTGGCGGGGCCCGAGGCCACGAGCGATCGAGGTGAGAGTCCGGCCGAGCGCGACCCGGGCCTACGAGGGCGAGCAGATCGCCTTCGAGGTGACGGTGAGCGGTCAGGGCGATCACGCCGTGGAACTGGTGCTCCATCCGACCGACGGCGCCCGGGCGGTTAGGGGGGCCGACAGGGCTGCTGCCGACAGGGCTGCTGGCGGCGGGAACGGCGCCGGCCAGGCCACGTTGGCTCTCGAACTGGCCCGGTGGGGCCGGCGCCGGCCCGGGAGCCTGGAGGTCTCCCTATGGGACCGCGCCCGGATGTTCGAATGCCACACTTTCGTGCTCCTGGCTGAGGTCGACTGCTACCCACTGCCGGCGCGCCACAACGCGGCCGTCGTCCGGGGACGTCTGGCCAACCGGGTCGGGGACCATGTCTCCCGCTCATCGGGCGATGGGACCGAGTTTTCCGGGGTGCGCGAGTACGTGGCCGGGGACCGCCAGCGCAGCATCAACTGGGCGGCCACGACTCGTCGGGGGCGTCTCCAAGTAAACACTTTTGCCGCCGAGCGGTCCCAGGACGTGGTCTTACTGGTGGACGCAACCTCGGATATCGGAGAGCTGGGCGCGACGTCGGTGGACCACTCCCTGCGCGGGGCGCTGGGTGTGGCCCGCACCTACCTGGACGCCAGGGACCGCGTGGGCCTGGTCTTCTTCGGCGCCCGCATGCGCTGGCTGGCCCCCGGCATGGGCGAGAGGCAGTTCTTCCGCCTGCTGGACGCCATCGTCGTGGGCCGCGCCGGCTGGTCGTCGGGCAACGACATCACCCGCCTCCCGCGGGCTGCCCTGCCTCCGGGGGCGGCGGTGATCGCCTTCAGCCCCCTACTGGACGCCAGGTTCGTCGAGACGCTGCGTGACCTGCGCCAACGGAGTTTTGCCGTGCTGGTCGTCGAGGTGCTCCCCACCGGGGCCAGCAGGGCCCGGCGGGGACTGGACCGCCTGGCCGAGCGGATATGGCAGATGGAGCGCCAGGCCATCCGGTTCTCCCTGGGCGAACTGGGCGTCACAGTGGTGCGCTGGGACGGCGCGGACGTGCTCGCCCTGCCAGTGGACCGCCGGGCCCGGCAGGGCGCGGGGAGGCGGCGATGAGGGGCACCCTCGCCGTCGCCCTGCTCGGCGCCGCCACCACCGTTTGGTCCTCCGTCCCCCTGGGCGGCACCGGCTGGCCGGGAGGGCCGCTCGTCGTTATTGCCGCCCTTTGCGTTGTCGCCGGCGTGGTGCGTCTTACGCAGAAGGACCGCGTCCGGGAAGAGCGGGGCCTTTTTGCGGGAGGGCTGGCCAGCCTGGCCGACTGGGCGGACCGCCTGCTCCAGAGCCTGCCATGGGAGACGGGCGCCGCCATCAGCATCTTGGTCCTGGAGACCCTGCACAGGAGCCGCCCGTGGCACACCGGGCTCCTCGCCGTACTGGTCGTCTGCTACCTGCTGGCCGTGAACAGGGCGGAATCGGCCGTCCCGTCCGCGGTGTTCCGGGGGCAGGCCAGGATGCTGGCGACTAGCGCGGGCCTTTTGGTGCTGGTCACGGGGGTCGCCATGGTCCCTTCGGCCCGGACCGGGGCCTTGTCGGGATGGCTGGACATCCTGGCCGCGCTGGCGGCGATGGCCGCAGGGGGCCTGGCGCTGCCCGTTTAGGCCGGCCGTTTGGGTTGGACGTTTGGGTTGGACGTTTGGGTTGGCCGTTTAGAGGGGCTTGCCGGTTTGACACCAGTCGGTGGCTCCGGGCAACCGCAACTTACGGTGGGCGGTCGTCGTGCCGATACATCCCCCAGGAAAACCCATGACGACGCCACGCGCACCTGCGTCCCCCGCCTCTGTGGTCCCCCATCGGCGGTCCATGTTCGGCCTCGCGAGCGCCTCTAGCCGCCGAGGAGCGACCTTTGGCGCCCTCGGTGCGGTCAGCGGTGTGGCGGCCTGCGTAGTCGTCGTCGGCGGGTTGATGTGGTCGGCGGCCACGGGCCAAGCGCCCGCGTCGCGGCACCCGACGATCTTTGGAGGTTCGCTCGTACTCGACGATTACCGCCCCCTGACAGTGATCGACCTGGCCACGGGGGCGGTAACCGTCCAGCTCGAGGGCGTTTATGCTCAGGTGGGGGCCAGCACTTACGCCGATGTCGAGGCGGTCCCGACCAGCGCCGGCACCATGCTCGTCAATCGAGCTACCGGCGCGTTCAACATGCTTGGCCAGGACAACTACGTCCTGGGACCGCCGACGAACGGGATCTCGCTGGGCCCGCTGGCGGGCGAAACGTCCGCGGCCGGGTATGCCGACGCCGCCGCCGCCTATATCGTCCGCTACGCCCCCTCCAGCACGGTCTCATTGGTGGACGCCTCGACCGTGGTCCGCGGTGCTCAAGCTTTGTCCGCCGGCGGCCGCCAAGCCACCCAGCCCGTGGGCTTCGTTCGTCTGGCCGACCACCCCGTCGACGAGGCCGGTGGAGCGGCGGTGGCAGACGGCGCGCTCTGGATCCTCGCCGGCGGGCACGGGAGGTGCGCCGTGGTGCGGGTAGCGCCTTCGGCGCAAGGTGGCCAGGGCTTGGCCGCGACAGCGCGGTCGAGCTTCCCGGCCGCCTGCTCGCAGGGAGCCCTCGAAAGCTCGTCCGGCGCCGTGGCCCTGGCCCGCCCGGGCGTGGTCCGCCTCTTCGAGGGCGCTGGGCCGCCCCACCTCGTGGCCTTCCCTGGCACCGCTCACGCGTCGCAGTTCCTCCCCGTGCAGGGCGTTACCGGAGGGTTCTGGTTCCTGGCCCGGCTGCCCTCGGGCTGGACCGTTTTCGGGTTGAGCGCCGCCGGGCGCCCTAGCGGCCCGCGACCCCTCGATGCCCTTGGGCCCGGTGCCGTGCCCGCCGTGCCCGCCTATTCCGCCGGCTCGGTCTACACCCTTGACCAGGACCAGCCCGGGCAACCGTCGTTGTGGGCAATACAGCCGGTCACGGGCGAGATGAAGACTGTCCCCGGCGCCCCGGCCTACCCGGCGGAGAGCGTGACGGAGAAGGCCGGTTTCCAAGGGGCCCAGGTCCTCGTGGACGGGCCCCGGGTCATCTTCAATAACCCCGAGAGCCTGCTGGCGGTCGTCATCTTCACCGATGGGAGCCATGCTCCGGTTGTGGTCAACAAGTCGGACGCCGTCGAGGTCAGCGCCGCCGGGCCCGGTGACGTGAACGTAAAACGAGAAAAACCCAAGCCCCAGCCCAAGACCCCGGCACCGGGCGCGGCACCGACGACAACGCCTACGACCCTGGTCCAGCCCATCGTGGTCCAGCCCGTGACACAGCAGGTCGACTGTGCCTCGACCACCGAGAAGCCCTACGCGCCA
The DNA here is from genome assembly GCA_003166025.1 of Acidimicrobiaceae bacterium. Classification (GTDB taxonomy): domain Bacteria; phylum Actinomycetota; class Acidimicrobiia; order Acidimicrobiales; family Palsa-688; genus Fen-671. Next base: position 28,715 of record PMWT01000240.1, read on the forward strand.
CAGATCAGTTCTGTTTCCCCCTCCGACGAGGCGGCCCTGGTCGTCTGGAGCTACCACCTTCTGGCCGAACAGGACTGCCTGCCGAGTACGTGGTCAGTGACTGTTACGGCGTTAGGCGGCGCGGCCCAGCCGGCCCGCCATGTCCAGTTGGTCGACGGCCAGGAACAACTCCTGTTCGCCGGCCTGCAACCCGGGACGGCCTACCAGGCGGTGGTGACCGCTTACATAGGTAGGGAGTCCACGTCCTCGACGCCGGTCAACTTTACGACCACGGCCGTCGGCCCCGGCCAGCCGGCGTTCGTGAACGCCGCCGCCAATGGCCAGGGCGGCTGGGTCGTTTCCTGGACGGCTTGCCACGGCCCCGCGTGTGAAGTCCCGGCGGCTTCCTGGACGGTTATCGGCTCGTCCTGCGGCACCAGCTTTATCGGCCAGGCGCCCAAGCTTGAGGTGCGGGGCTCGCAGACAAGCGTCACCCTCAATGCGGCCAACGACCTCGGCCTGCTCGGTGACTCCCTCAACTTTAGCGTCCAGGGGGTGAGCAGCGCCGGTCTGGTCGGCGCACCGACCTCGAGCCGTCAGTGCTCGGCGTCATGGCAACAACCCGACGCGGCGACCATGAGGCTCCTGGCCGCCGGGGACCCACAGGGCCAGTCGATCACTGCCGTCCTTAAGCTGGTTGTCCTTTCCAGCGCCTCGTCCGTGCTGGCCGACGGCGGCAACCAGGTGACTTACACCTATTCGGTCAACGGTCGCAGCTCCGGCCCGACCTCGTCACAGGATGCCGACATCACCGGCCTCGACCCGGCGAAGCAATACCAGGCCTCGGTCGTGGTCACGCCGGTGGGCCATCCGGGGGCGGCCGTGACCGTGACCAGCGCCGCGTTCGGCCGCACCATCCCGTGGCCGGGGCAACTCCAAATGCAGGTAAACGCCACGGTTGGCCACGACCCCAACACCGGGACGGTCGTCGCCCAGTTCGTGGACCTTCCCGCCGGCGCCTTCCGGGCTCAAGGCGACATCACCTGCGGTTCCGAGACGCTACCCGTGACCGGGACCGTGGTCACCGGTCGGCTCACGACCAAGTTGGACCTCGATCAGATGGGTGGCGACTGCTCCCTTGTCCTTGCTCTGAACAGCACGCTCACGCCCGACCCCTTCGGCGTGCCGTCGCCTGAGCTCACGGCGCCGTTCTCCGTGGGCGCGCCTCCCGTCTATCATTTCAAAGCTGTCGCCGACGCGGGGTGCCGCCCGACCTGCAGCACGCTCGCGGTCACCGTCGCCTACGAGGGGATAGGGCAACCAGCGGGGACCGACTGGCAGGTGGTCGCGACGGGGACCGGGGGGTGCACCGCTACGACCTCGAGCGCGGCGCTGGCAGGTTTCCCCGTCACTTTGCCATGGCCCGTCACCTGTGCGGTGCCGTCCATAACCGTCTCGTGGCTGTACCTCGGCGTAGCCGGCAACGCTGTCGCCACCGTCGCCAAGCCACGCAAGAAGGCCCGCGCCTTGCCGTGTTCGGCGCTTTCCAACGCGCGTTCATAGAAGCTAGGGTCGGATTTTGCCAATTCCATGCAGGCTTCGACGGCTCCTTCATAGTCGGCCTGGGTTTGGTCCTCCACGGCAGCGGCTTGCCCGGACACACGGGCCTCCCACATCTCTCTTTCACTCAACTCGATGTTCTGGCGATACAAGTCCCAGACTGCGTGCCAGTCACCACGCTGCCGCGCCCAGTAAGCCTGGTCCCTGCGAACCGTGGTCACGATGTTCCAGGCCTTACCGGCTTCGGCGATTTCGAGCGCGGTCTGCTGGTGCTGGGCCAACGCGGCCAGATTCGATGGACCGGCGAGCGCGGCCAGACGCATTTCGGCATATGCCCGCAGCTCCGCAGGAAGGACAGAGTTGGAAGATGCCGACTGTAGCTTCTCGAAAGCCTCGGCAGAGGTTTTGCTCGCTTCAGCCGCACATCCCTGGCGGGCTTCCCACTGGGAGCGGAAGAGTAGAAGCGTCCCCGACAAGAAGGTAGCCTTAGCCCGATATTGCGGATTATCCGTGATCACTGCTATGACGGTGGAGAATTGCACCCACTGGTCGGCGTTCCCCAGGGCGTCGTCAACCACGGCGCTCTCGGGCTCCTCGGCGTCTAAGAGTTGAGGTACCCGTAAAAGACCGTCAGATGTAATTCCGAAGCACACTTCGTAGAAGCCATCATCAAAGCGATCCACGTGAGTGCGTAAAAACTCCACGCGGGGCGCCGTGTCTATTGCGGATGTGGCAAGCCGGAGAGTGACGATAGAGCGCGCTTCGGACGCCCAGGCGGAGAAGTCGTCGCCGAGTACACTCTCTCCGGCCGTTTTGAGCTCATTGGCACGGGCCCACAACGATTCTGCCAGTTCGTCAGACAAGCCAGGAGGGTACGACTGCAGCAGCCTCAGGCCATCTTCGCGAGAGTCTGCCAAGTCGAGCCGTGATACGAGTTCTGCGATTTCAGTGCTCATGTCTTGATCCTCCGATGTTCTCGTGACCCCATTATGAACACTCGAGCCGTGGGTGAACAAGATGCGATTCATGGCTATTCGATCGGATGAGCCGGTCGATATCTTGGGGTGGAGTATGCGACCGGGAATCCGCAGGCTCCCAGGATTGAGATGTTTTAGTACCAGGGACTTATTGATGCGATGTCGGACATCACACCTCCTTGTGTCCGCTTCCCGAATTGGCGAAACTATCGCTTAATCGAGCGGGATGACGCACGTGCGTTTGCGACCGAAACGGGCTTTTGCCGATCAACGGCAACAGCCAAACAACGCCGGGCCTCGGCTCTGCAGCGGCACAGTCCGGTTTCGGTCGACCGCTGCCTTTGCACAACAAAATCTTGGGAAGAGTGGCGAGGATGCCGAGTTGGGTGCTGAAGCAGTTTCTGTCCGTGTTTTCCACTGCCCTTGAGTACTCTTGTTAGCCAGCAGTGATCATCTTTTCAATGAGTTACGATCAAAAGCACTTCTCTCACGGCAGAGATCAGAGCCGTTTGATCGGATCGGGACCGGCAAACGCCCCAGGGGAGTAATCCTAAGAATTGCGCGTAACCGATGTTTAATCAGTGCCTTAGGCTGAACTCGCCAATTGTCTAACTTGTCTTCGGGTCTAGCCGAGATGGCGACCGAAGAATTCCGTCAGCTTAGCAACCGCTGGTGTCACGAATTGGGGNNGGGTGGCACCTTCGACGATGTAAAGTTCATGGGCTCCTTGGCCTTCTTGTACGCATCCTCGATCGAGAAGCGCGTGTCTGCCTTGGAACCGGCGATGACGAGCAGCGGGCGTGGTGAAATCGTGTCGAGCTGTTCGAATGGGAAGTAGGCTATCTGTTGCGGAAGGCTCGATTACATGTATTTGCCCGGCAAATTCGGATGCGGGGCCCGCGGCGTGCAGTAGTAATCATATCCTTCACGGTAGAGTTGCGGTGTCTTATCCGTAAAACTGGCCGGGCTCTCGGGCACTACCGTGATCAAGCTCGCACTTCACCGTGAGCTTCGCGGGAACGCGCCTGGCAAGCTTCCTTGAGGCGCTTCATCCGTTCCTCGTAGGAGATCGTGCCCATGCCTTCCCGACGCGCTTCGCCGAGATTGAAGGTACTGATGGAAGCGACCGCCTTCACGCGCGTCTCGGTCGCGGCATTGCATAGGGCATAGAAGTTGGTGCGGACCTTCGCGCAGCCTGCTTGATCGACGCGCGGGAAGCTGATTTCGGCCAGATCGAAGTCCTCGGCTGGCAGCGGCACAAGTTGTTCTTTTTCGATGAGCAACAACGTGCCGACAC
>PMWT01000211.1 GCA_003166025.1 Acidimicrobiaceae bacterium
GTCCGGGCTGGGGCGGTCCGGGCAGGGGTGGTCCGGGCAGGGGTGGTCGGGGGTGCCGTGGTCGCGATGACCAGTGCCTTGGTTGTCCCCTCGGCGGCGGGTGGGGCTGCGGTCGTCACGGGTTCCGTAGTCGCCGACGGTATGGCCGTAGCAGGCGCCGAAAGCGCCGTGAGCGGAGCCAGGGAGGTGACGGGAGCAGTTGCCGGCGAGCGTGGTGCCGGCGNNCGAGCGTGCTGTCGTCGACGGCGCCGGCCGCGTCTTCAAGGCCGGCCTGTGGCGGTCGACCGAGGCCCTTACCGACAGCCTCGTGCGTGCCCTCTTGTTCTTGGTGGCGGGCGACGGCTTGGCCTTGGTCTTCCTGTGATGGGCCAACGTGGTGCGGGTCGTCCTCGAGGCCGCCACACGGCCGCTCGTGGCCCTCGGCGCCGGCGGGGCCGTGCTTGTCGTCGCGGCCGCGACGGTGGTGCTCGTCGTGGTCGGAGCGAGGGCTACCGGGCCGTGGGCGGCGATCGGCCGGGGGGCGGGAACAGACGCGGCGGGAAGAACGGAAGCGTGGGCGGCCACGGCGCCCACCGTCAAGGCGGCGGCGCCGAGCGCCACCTGGGCGCCGGCCGCCACGGCGTGCCCGGCCATGCCCAGCCTGGTCAGGATGGGTACGTCCGCTAGCCAGGAGACGGGACCGATCGTCCAGCGGAGCCGCCCGATGGAGACGTTGAGGAACGCCCTCACTATCGCCGGGTCGAACTGGCTCCCGGCGCACCGGGTCAGCTCCTCCCGGGCGGCGACGGCGCTCAACGGCTTCTTGTAGGAGCGGCCTGCGGTTATGACCTCGTAGGCGTCCGCCACCGAGACGATGCGGGCCCCGAGCGAGAGCTGGTCCCCCGACAACCCGAACGGGTACCCCGAGCCGTCGTAGTTCTCGTGGTGCTGCTCGATCGTCAAGCTCCATGGACCAAGCCAGGCAGCCAGCGGGGCGATGAGGCGCCGGCCCTCCAGGGGATGGCTGCGGATCTCCTTCCATTCCTCCTCGTCGAGCTTGCTCTCCTTGTTCAGGATGTGGGGGTGCACGGACAACTTGCCGACGTCGTGGAGCAGGGCCGACCACCGCAGCCGGTCACGGTCGGCGAGGGGGAGGTGGAGCTCGTCGGCGATCATGTCCGTGAAGGCCCGGACCCTTTCGGAGTGACCACGCGTTTTGCGGTCGTGACGGCTAAGCGAGGCCGCCAGGGAAAGGATCTCCTCGGCGACCGACGAGGGGACCGAGGGGCGGGCGCCGTCGCCGGCCACGTCCGACCGGGCCCGGCGCTCGAGGTCCCTGGTCAGGCCCGCCCGCCAGGCCACCTTCAGGCGCTTGGGGGCCCGGTCGGGGAAGAGCATGGTCATCTTCAGCAATGCGGCCAGGGGGAGAAGGCGCCGGCACAGCCGGTCGGCGCCGAGGAAGGCGAGCATCGACGCGGCCAGCACGGCCTCCCACCAGAGCCCTTGGTTGATCAGGCCATGCCGGTGGGGGACGACGCGCCCCGCCGTCACCGCGGCGGCAACAGACAGGGCGAAGGGCACGGCGACGGCGGCGACGGACAGCACCGTGCCGAGCACCGGGTAGGAACGCCACCGGTCCGACCGGGCCACCTAGCCCGTCCCCGGTACGGCCGGTGCAGCGGAGAACCGCGGGGTCTGACCGCTCATCTGACCTGGGTTCCCTCCTGTCCGCCGGGGCTCGGCTACTCGGTTAACGGTCGGTCCGGTCCCGAACTTGAAGGGCGGTCCCGGACCGGTCGGGCGACAGGGTGTAGGCATGGTGGTTTAGAGGACGGTCAGTGGTCTCAGTTAGGCTTCAAAGAGTGAAGTGGCATTCTCAGCCGCTACGCGTACTCATCGTCTCGGCCACGGTGGGGGCCGGCGACGCAGGTAACGCTCGAGAACTGGCGCGCCGCCTCAAAGCTTCGGGCCACGACGTGACCATCCAGGACTTCCTGGAAGCGGCTCCCCTGGGCATCGGCAAGGCGCTCAGCAAGGGCTACGAGGCGGAACTGCGCCACGCCCCGTGGGCGTACGAGCTGGCGTTCCAGATCTGGTTCTGGGTGCCCCTGATGCTTGTCCCCCTGACCCGTTTCCTCAGTTTCTTCACCCGGCGCAAGGTCCTGCGCTGGGTACGCGAGTCCCGGGCCGACGTGGTCGTTTCAACCTTCCCGATCGCCACCCAGGTCCTGGGCGACATGCGCCGCCGGGCGCAGCACCGCCGGCCCTGGCACCGGCGCGCCGGGCTGCGCGTCCCGGCCGTCAATTTCATAACCGACTTCGGCTACCACCCCTTCTGGGCACACACCCGCGTCGACCTCAACCTGGCCGTCCACCCCTGTACGGTGGCCGACGTGGCCCGGCACACGGGTCAGCCCAGCCTGCCGTGCGCTCCTCTCGTGGGCCCCCAGTTCTCCACGGCCCGGCCGCGACGGGCGTCGCAGCGGGCCAAGCTCGGCCTGCGCCAGCGGGACTTGGCGGTCCTTGTCTCCTCGGGCTCGTGGGGCGTCGGGGCGGTACGCGAGACCTTCGAGCTGGTGGCCACCCGGCCCGGGCTCGTGCCCGTGGTGGTGTGCGGGCGCAACGACGCCCTGCGCCGTCACCTTGAAGACCTGGCCGAGGCCAAGGGTTACCGGGCTGCCGTGCTCGGCTGGACCGACGACATGGCCGGGATCATGACGGCCTGCGACGTCCTGGTGGAGAACGCCGGCGGCCTCACGTCCCTGGAGGCCATGGCCTCCGGTCTCCCGCTCGTCAGTTTCCACCCCATCCCGGGCCACGGGCGCAACAGCGCCTCCGCCATGTCCGCCGCCGGCGTCACATACGTGGCCCGCGACGGCGCCGACCTGGTGGACAGCCTGGTCCGGCTGGGACGGCCGGGCCCGGCCCGGGAGGCGCAGCTCGCCGCCGCCGCCCGTCTGTTTTCGGGCGATGCCGCCGAAGCGGTCTCCGACCTGGCCGTGGTGGGCGCATGGCCGCGGCCCCGCCTGCGCCCGGTCGTCGCGGTGGCCCGCACCGGGGCCACGGCCGTGTTCGTCGGGGCCTTGGCCTGGTTGGGCCTGACCACCGGAGTAGGCGTCGCCGCGGCCGCGGGGGCCGGTGTGGCCCATCCCGCGCCGGGCGTGACCAACGCCATCTACCTCGGTGCCCGCTTGGGCCCGGCCGAGCTCGTCGACCCAGTAGTACGCCAGGACCTGGTGGCGCTCGACGCCAGCGCGGTAGTGGACGAGAACACCGCCATGAGCGCGCTCGGCGCCGTGCACGCCCTGCTCAACAAAGGCATCGACGTCGAAAGTGGCGGCACCGCCGCCGGACCGGCCGCGCTGGGCCGGTCCGGCGCGCCCTGGAGCCAGGCCCTTTCCGATTCACAATCGGCCCAGGTGCTTTCGCAGCTGGTCCACCAACCCGTCAACGCCCTGTGCCCGGACCGCAGCATCAGCGCCTTCGACCTGGTGGACGCCAGCTCCGCCCACCTCATGATGGTGGTCCCCAACGTCACCCTGCCCCTGGCACCGAGCGGGCCGTTCCCCCGCCAGGAGCTGGGCGTCCCGCTCATGCAGTCGGGCCACATCTATGTCGTGAACGGCCTACTGTTCACCCCGGCCCAGCTCACCACCTTGCTCGACAATGTGCGTGCCCAGCTGGCCAGCCAGCAACTGGGCAGCGTTTCGTTCAGCTGGCTCCAGTGAAACCCGCCGCGGCTGTCGCCATCGGCGTCGCCGGGTCGATGGCGCTCGTGGGCCTGGCGCAGGTGCTGCCCGCCGCGTCCGGCGTGCGCCGAGGTCGTATCCGCTGGGCGCCCTCCCTGGCGGGCGTCGGCGCTCCCGGCCATGTGGCGCTCACCTTCGACGACGGCCCCGACCCCGGCTCGACGCCGGCGTTCCTCGACGCCCTCGACGAGCTGGGCTGGCGGGCGACGTTTTTCATGCTCGGGCGCATGGCCGCCGCTCATCCCGATCTCGCCGCCGAGGTCGCTCGGCGAGGCCACGAGATCGCCGTGCACGGTTACTTACACTCCAACCACCTGCGCCGGGGGAGGCAGTGGACGCGGCGAGACGTCACCGCCGCCCGGGACCTTCTCGCTGAGCTGACCGGCCAGCCCATACGTTGGCTCCGTCCGCCCTACGGGGCACTCTCGGCCTCGACGCTCACCGCGGCCCGGGCGACGGGGCTGCAACCGGTGTTGTGGACCAGCTGGGGCCGGGATTGGCGCGAAGGGGCCACGCCCGAGTCGGTGGTCGAGGACGTCACCGCCACCCTGGTGCCGGGCGCCACCGTCCTGCTCCACGATTCCGACTGCACCTCTGCCCGTGGGAGCTGGAAGAACACCCTGGCTGCCCTCCCCGTCCTGGCTGAGCGGTGGCAGGCGAGCGGCCTCGAGGTCGGGCCGCTCCGGGAGCACGGGGGGGCGACGGGGCCCGGCTTGCCCTGAGCAGGAGAGGTGGACGGGTGTGTGGAACTCGGGTTGTAGCGCATCGAGCAGTGGTCTGCCGGCATCGAAGAGCTCTCAGTGCGGAGTGAGCGCGGTCTGTGCGCCTTGCACGATCTCGATCAGCTGGCTGGCCAGGTAAACGCCTCGGCGAAGCTCACCGTCGTTGAGCGGACGGGCGGCCTCGACGAGCTGATGGACCACCAAGATCTCCTCAGCGAAAAGCGTGGCCCAGCGCCTCAGCCTGTCCACCGCAAGGTCGTGTGGGTAGTCCGGGAACCGCTCCCGCTCTCCGCTGGACCATTGCTGGGCGGGTGTGGCGGCGAGCTGCTCGGCGGCGGCGACTTGTTGCTCAAGGTGCTCGAACAGAGCCCGGGCGCTGGAGCGGGCACTTTCGTCGAGGTAGGGCTCAGAGAGCTCAGGCGGCTGAGGCACGGTAGTGCTCCTTTTTGGCCGGGAGGTGCTGGATGATCACGTCCAAAAGCTCCGTCATGTCTTCGTCCGCTGGGACGCCCTCGGCGCCCAGATCCCCGAGGGCGACCTCGGTCCATTCCCCGTCCGCAAACACCACGCGCAGCTCGAGGTCGCCGCCAAAGGAGCGGACGTATTCCCGGAGGGTAGACAAGTACAGGTCGGCGTTGCTCTCGATCTGGCTCACACGGCCCTGGCTGACGCCGAGCCGCTCAGCGACCTGGCGCTGGGTCATCGACCGCGCCCGGCGCAGCTGGCCCAATGTCTGGCGGTAGTCGCGCAGTTCACCGTCCATCTCAGCTTGCGCCGCGGCGCGCACTTCAGGGCTGCGCTCGCCCCGCGCCTCGCGGATTTCGGACCACTTCCGGTGACCGCTCACAGCTTTCCCTCCTTCGTCAACTCGTCCAAGT
>PMWT01000029.1 GCA_003166025.1 Acidimicrobiaceae bacterium
CGGGATCGTCACGTTGCGGGTTACTCGCCGAAGAACCTCACCTCCACACCGCCACCCTATGACAGCCGCCCCAGCTGAGCCTGAGGAGCCTCACGACGGCACTGAGGTGCGACCTCAGCGTGACGGCAGTGCGACCTCAGGCCCTCGTCACATTCTGTTCGCAACACCAAAGCACCGAGGAAAGGAAGACCGATGATCGAGGCACAGCACCTCACCAAGCGGTACCGCAGCACCACAGCGGTCGATGAAGTCTCCTTCGTCGTCCAACCCCGCCGGGTGACCGGCCCGATGGCCGCGACCGGGCGAGCTCGCCGGGCAGCGGCCCTGGCCACGGCGGCCGCCCTGGCCGCGGCCACGCTTGGCACGTTCGCCGCGGCCCCAGCCCCAGCACTTGCCGGCGTACCGGCCCCGGCGACGGAGGGGGTGCCGGCGACCGTCCGCCAGGCCATGGCTGTTAGGCCGCCCCAAAGCCCGGCGGGCAAGCAACTGGCCTGGATCCTGACCCTCGCCTCCAAGCTCCCACTGAGCACCAAGGAGATCCAAGCCCACTTCGACTCCGCCTTCCTCGACCAGGTGAGCCCGGCTGAGCTCAACCAGGCCCTCGAGCAGCTCGGTCCCCCCGGTTCGGCAGTGGCACTGCGTGGGCTCTCGCAGGTCCAACCGACGTCGCTGGTCGCCGTGGTCCAGATCGGCCCGGCCCGCTATTTGCTTCAATTAGGGGTCGACGGCGCCGGGCTCATCACCACCCTGCTTTTCCGGCCTACTGAAGACACGGTGCCCACTTCCTGGTCGCAGGTTGACAGGCAACTGGCTGGCATCGCCCCCGGGACGAGCCTGCTGGCCGCCAGGGTCAGCCCCAACGGTACGTGCACCCCGGTGCACACCATCGACGCCGGCACTCCTCGGCCCCTGGGGTCGATGTTCAAACTTTTCGTGCTCGGCGCCGTCGCCAACGCCATCAAGGACCACCAGGTCAGCTGGGACGAGGAACTGACCGTCACGGCTGCGGTCAAGGTCGGCAGTAGCGAGGCGTTACAGGACGTGGCGCCGGGCACCAAGCTCACCGTCGAGCAGGTTGCCCTCAAGATGATCGAAGTGAGCGACAACACGGCGGCCGACATGCTCATAAAGCTCGTCGGGCGGACTGCCGTCGAGGCTCAGGTCAGGCAGTGGTCGTCGCACGCTTCTTTGGATATGCCGTTCCTCACCGTGGCCGAATTGTTCACGCTCAAGTACCACGATTTCCCGGCCATGGCCGACCACTATCTCGCCCTGAGCCCGGCCCAGCGGGCCGCGTACCTGACCACCACCGTTGACAAGGTGCCGGCCAGCGCCGAACAACCGGCGCCCCTGCCCCATGACATCGGCTCCATCGAGTGGTTCGCCTCGGCGCAAGACCTGTGCCACGCCTTTACCGGCCTGGCCGCACTCCAAGCCGAGCCCGGGCTGAACCCCATCAGTACCGTGCTGTCGGCCAACAATGGCGGGGTCGGGCTCAGCGCCACCACTTGGCCGCGGATTTGGTTCAAGGGCGGGTCCGAACCGGGCGTGCTGACCCTGGGTTACCTGGCCCGGGATAACGCGGGGGGCACTTTCGTGGTCATCGTCCTCACGGAGGACCAGGCCCAGCCCGTGCAGGAGTCCCTGGCCGCCGAGGTTCAGGGCCTCAACGTCGTCACCGGAGCCTTCAACTTGTTGCGGGCCGCCACCAAAGGCTGAGCTGGGAGCATACTGAGCCTAGCCGGGCCGAGCCAAACCGTCCGTAGTCGCCGGCTCAACCGGACGGTCAGCGTTGCCCAGACGGCACCCGGGGCACCCCGAAACGGTTGGGGACCGCGTGCCCCGCATGAGGAAGGGGTCTTGCAGGGACGCCCGTGGCCAACGGTGTGACGGGCAGAGAGGTGCCTGTAGAGGCTACCCAGTGACCTGCCCGGTCGGGGAGGCCATCCGCAACACGAACCTGCTCAGGCGTCGGGCGGCGCGGTGTGCGTGGGACCACCCTGCCAAGCCGCGGCGCGTGCCTGCTCCAGTTAGCGGTCGCCGGTCCCCACAGGATCGCACGTCGAACAAGCATCTTCGGCGCCCCCGGTGAGAGCGGGGACCGTTATGGTCTCCAGCGGAGACGGAAGGTGTAGTGGCGGATGCGGACGTAGCGGTTGCCGAACCAGGTCTTGGCCCCCGGCCCTAGCGTGTTGAACCACAACTGGAAAAGGAACCTCTTCTTCTGGAAGCATCTGGCGACCCGGGAACGGTGCATTGTTTCGATGTCGTGTAGGCGCACACGGTCCATGGGCTTCCTGAGCCGATCCTTGAGCCGTCTCAGCCAGTACGCCTTCATGGCTTCGAGCTGTTGGTCCGAGAAGCCCTTCTGGAGGGCAAGCCGGCTCACATGGTCAACCTCTACGGCGCGAAGTGCCCAATAGTCCGCCAAGCCGTGGACTCTGCTGAAGGGCACCCGAGCAAAGCGGTCGTCCAAGCTCTGCACGACCGCTCCGGTCCGGTCGCCAAGGTCAGGGACCGGCGGAGGAGGGGGCTCTCGGCTGGCCAGGCGTTCAAGGCTGACCGCGCCGATCGGCACCTTCCGGCTGTCGATGATGATGTTTGCAGCTGGTACCCGGCCAGCGGCCGCCCAGTAGCCGTCCCCGAGGTCGCACAGCTCGAACGGTGTCCCCTGGCCGTCCACCAGGATCGTGACTTGCGCCCATTCCGCGTCCACCGGGAGAGGGAGGGGTCCAGCCCTGTCCCCCTCGGCCCAAGCCGTCCGGCCGCGCGGTGAGGCGAGGAACGGTCCGATCGGGGCCCCCTCACGGATGTGCTCGAAGTGGTCGTCATCGCCACGGCGGTGCGACGTGACCGTGATCGACCCACCTTCGGGGCCAGCAAAGGTGAGGCCTTCTGATGTCTGGACCGCCCGCGTATGGCGTCCGTCGCGGACCAGCGCCAGCGTGCCGCCTCGCGCGCCCCCTTGGCCTCGCTGCAGGCCCACCACGCCGTAGAGGACGAGCTCTTCGTCGTCCGAGGTTTCAGGCTCTGCCACGAACGACCCCGTTCCTCTTAGGGCGCCATCAGGCGAGCACCCAGTCGGTTGACCAAGCCATAATGCCCGTTATTGCATGGGCATGCTGCCAGCACCAGCAGGCAACGACCGATACCGGTCTTTGCCGATTCGGCGCTTGTCAAGTCCCGGGAGGAACTTTCCTGAAGGGCGCCCATATCGA
>PMWT01000229.1 GCA_003166025.1 Acidimicrobiaceae bacterium
ATGGCGGTGGTGGTGGCGTAGACCACGGCGCCCTGGTCCGCCCGGGGCCGCAGCGACGCCGCTTTTTTGGCCAGGCAACGAGGTTACACACCAGCCAGGCGCTGGCGGAGCTGGTCAGGGGCGGTGAAGCCGAGGTGGCGGATCTGGTTGAGGGTCTTGATCTTGGTCGAGCGGGCTGAGCGGCGGGCCACCACCAGGGCCCGGATGGCTTCGACGTTACCGTCGCGGGTCTTGGCCGCACCGAGGGCTCGGCCGCCTTGGGCAGCCCGGGCCGCCTCAATGGCGTCGATGGTGTCGGACTTGCCCGTCCGACGACGGGCCTGGCGGTTGGGCCGGTCGACCTCGACCACTTGGACACCACAGCGGCGCAGGTAGCGGGCCAGGCCGGCCCCGTAGGAGCCCGTGCCCTCCACTCCTACCCGGGCGACGGTCCCAAAGTCAGCTAACCAGGACAGCAATTTGTCGTGCCCGTCGGCGGTGGTGGGGAACTCCGCCACTCCCAGCAGCCCGCCGATCGAGTCCAGCGCGGCAGCGACGTTCTGGTCCAAGTGGGTGTCCACGCCGCCTGTCACACCAGTTGGACGAGCGACCTCTACGATGGTCATGTCATCCCTTCCTTTCGCATTGGTAAAGGGATGGCACTCGTCGCCCTTTAGGTGCGGCGACGGTGTGATCGTCCTGCGTCAACAGGGCGGTCCGCCGCACCAAAAGCCGGCGCGTGCCATGCTGGCTGGCCCCGGCCGACGGATCGTTATAAAGACAGGCTGACCGTCAGCCGATTCTCGAGTCAGACCGGGAACCAGCCAACCTGACCGTATTCCCTTACACCACCGAAGTGGTGGATCCGGCTCCGATCAGGCTCCTCTCCATCCTCTCTGCCGAGTATGCGCTCTGAACCGCCCCGGGCGCCGGGGGCACCCGCAGGCGGTTGCGCTGGCCGGGGAGCATCGTGGGTGGAACGACTCGGCCCCGGTGTGCAGGCCGGCCGCCGCCTGCCAGCGCAGGTCGACCTCGAGCCGGTCGCAGACTTCGCGGTCCGACAGCACCTTGAAGGCTTGCGACACCTTGACCATCGTGCACAGCGTCTGCTGGTGCATGACGCGCTCCTGCCCGGCCTGCGGCCGCCAAACCACGCACGGCGCATCCGTCTGCCGTCGTCGGCGCGGGAGTGGACCGAGACCGAGATCTCTAGGCGGGTCGACGGCTTACGCGACTGTGGTGCGCTGGTGCACGGCGACTTGGACGACCTCGCCAGCCCGCCCGACGCGTGGCAGGACGTTGCCGACGCAGTCAGCGAAGCAGACCTACTTGAGGAGGCGCTCCACCTGCTGGTCCTCTCACACCCCGGCACCAGCGACCCAGATCGCCTCGACTTCGTCTAGGTGCCCGATGGCTGAGACGGGCATCATCGATAGGCCACAACCGCGCTCCAGAACCGCAGGCTGATCGACTGCGGCTACCTGCCCCAGACCGCCGGGTAGATGAGACACGCGAGAACTGCCGATATGGCGCGTACCCTCGTAAATGAGAGATGGATTATGAAGCGCGCGTTATGTCGCTGGCGAACCGCGTGACTTCGCCGACTATCGGGCGGTCGTTTGCCTGGCCGAACGAGCGCCCATATAGACCCCCTGAAGGCCGCCATATGAAACGACGGTCCGGGCCAGTCGTTTCTGAACCGCTACGGTTAATTGGAACCGACTCGCGAGCGCCCAGATCCATGCCGATTACCTGATCCAGGCAGGAGAGTGCCAGGGACGCGGGCCAGTGTCCACACCGACCAACTCTGAGCCGAGGTCAGCGGGCTTCCTTGGCATTAGCTCCGATGTCCGAGACCGCCTTTGCGCAGGTGCTAACGGCAGCCGGGCAAGCCAACCCGGTCGAGGTCGGAGGTGGTCCCCGCGGAGGGACTCAGGTAATAGAGCGTGCCGTGGCCGTAGCCGACGGCCCTGCCCGCCGGTGGGTCGGCGTAGTCAGGAAGGGCCGCCAAGGGCTGCCCCGTGGCAGCCAGCCCGCAGTAGTTAGGGGCCTTGGCGGGGGCTCCGTAGCCGGCATAGATGTTGAACAGGAACCTGTCGCCTGACACGACGAGCAGCGGGTCATAACCCCACCCATAGACAGCGTGGAACTTGCGGTCGGCGATATCGAAACGTTGATAGCTCGACCCCTGCCCAACGCCCGTCCAGGTAAAGACCTGCCCGTCAGCGATGCCGGCGATCCCGGCCCCCTCGCCCTGCTCCCCCTGGTAGTGGGCCAGGACAGCGCCCGTCGAGGGGCTGAGCAGGTCTAAGACGTCGCCAAAGTGCACCGAGACCAGTACCGTGCCCGCTCCGTCGCTTGCCAAGTCCCCGTAGTTTGCCGGGTCCCCGGTGGTCAGGGCCGGGAGGGCCACGTTGGCTTCCAGCCGCCCGGTGCGGGGGGCCACCTTGAGCAACGAGTGGCGACCCTCCACCCACACCCAGCCGCCGGCCGCGGCTAGGCCGTCCTCGGCGGGTTGGGCGAGCACGAGGCGGTGCCGGAGGCGGAGGTCGGCTTGGCCAAGAGCCAGCAACTCGAAGGTCGACGACGCTTTGCCGCTGCGCCGCTCAGTTGTCACCCACAGGCTGCCCGCAGAGAGCACGAAATGGGACGAGCTGAGGAGCCCCGGAAGCTGCCCCTCCGCCTCCACCTTCCCGGTGTTGGGCTCCACCAGCCTGATGGTGCACTGCTCGGGCGAACGCCGGGAAGGTGTGAGGACGTAAAGACCATCAGGGCCGAGCCAGACGACAGGGCCCTGCAGCCCTCGCATGAGCGCCGACCCTGCTTGAGAGGGCGCTGGCGCCGTGGGCGGCGGGCCGCCCGCTGAACTGTTCGTCGGTTGGGCGGGTGCGAGAGCCTGATGAGCAACCGAGCCGGGCACTTCGGCGATGGGACCAGTTGTCCTCAACCGGTGTGGGTGTCCAGCTTGAGCAGCTCCACCCCATGTGCCGGCGACGACAACACTGCAGGCTGTCAGAGTGAAGGCCACGCGACGGGACGGTCGCCCCCAGTGATGGCGTAAGCATGGCACCAAAGCGAGTTTGGCACTGCAGGGGGCCTCTGGCAGGAGCTCGGTCGGGAGCCCTAGGCCCTGGAGCGGCTCGGTGCGTCAGCCGCCGCCCGACTTCGGCACCTATCGGGCGCCCTGGTAATGACCCGGGTCGTCGCACCCGCTGAACCCCGGCACGGGCGCCGCAAAGGTGCCGTTCGGTGTGGCTTCGCGGCCTAAATGCAGCGGATAACGGGTGCGCGTTATATCGGGAGGCGCCCGCTCGACTTCGTCAGTTACGGCTCGTGAGCGCCAGCGCGCTCCCGATGGTCCGGTCCAACCTCGGCGCCGAGCCCCTAATCCAGTGAATGGTCGTCTCGACGCCACCGTGACGGGTTGGATGTGCCAAGATACTTCTTTCAGTATCATGTAGAACCATTACTCTTCCCGACTTTCCACCCTGGAGGGCGAGAGGCCGTCACGCGGGGGTCACGGAGAGGTCTTAGGTTGGCGCGACAAGGCACGGCGATCCGCGAACTACAGGCTCGACCCTCACCAATAACTGCCGTTATGCACTAGTTGAGCCTGAGTCGTAGACGGATTATTTAGCGCACATTATGGAGCGAAGCTACGGCGCCAGTCGGCCGGGTGCTGATTTGCAGAGGGGGCAACACCACACATGGACTTGACGTCGCCTTGGGAAGCTGCCCCAACTGTGAGCTACGGTAGCGAAACCGAGTGCACCGTCCTCTTGCCGCCCAAGAGCGTGATCATGAGCGAGCCCTGTGTCTTCGCCGGGTGGCGGGCGAGGTACGCCCTACCCTGTGGGGTCTCTGCGAACGACACCAGCCTGTGTTTGCCGGCCTCGATGTTGAAGCGGCCCTCGAAGAGCACGATACTGTGCGCCGACCCAGTTCCGCTGGACTGCACGCTGAACCTGCCCAACCCAGAGCACGCCACGGCATTGGTGCACCCGAGCGTTAGCTGGACCTCCGCGCCGGCAACGTGGGCGATCGGTGCGACGCTCGAGAGCTGAGGCACGTTTGTTATTAGGAAGTCGGAGTCAGCGGTGAACCTTACGGCAGCGCTGCCGTTTGTCGTTACCACGCCGAGGGCTAGCAAGCCCTTGGAGGTCAGGACGTAGATGATGTCGCCGTGCTTGATCGGTGGGTCCTTGACGATGATGGTCAAAGGAGACTTGGCCTCTGGCGAAGAACCGTCCGGCGCCAGCCAGGAGACGGCGAACGAATCTAGGTAGGACTGCCCTGCGGGGAGCCTAGCGATGAGCGCCACCGGGCTTAGCACGGCCGCCAGGCCCACTTCGCTCCCGGGGGGAAGGGCACCGCCGGGCACGACGACCGTTGCCTGTGCACCGTCGACGGTTTCGGCGAGGCTGGTTCCGCCCGGGCTCACGTGCGCGGTGACGGGCATCCCATAGGTGTTCGCGGGCGCTCCCGGTGGGAGTTTGATTTGCACCGTCGTCGTCGTGGTCGTTGTGGTCTGCACGCTCGTAGTCGTCGTGGGTGACCCAGTGGTCGAAGTGGTCAATGGCGGGAGGGCGGGGAAGACAGGGCTGGGGCTACCAACGCTTGTCGTCTCACCTCCGGAGATCGTCAAGTCGAGCTGCTCGGTGGACGAGACCGGCGGGACCGAGGAGTCCGTGACTGTCAGCGTCACGGTGAACTGGCCCCCCTCGAGCGGTGTGCCGGCGATGATCCCACCCGGAGTGTAAGAAAGGCCATCGGGAAGACCGGTGATTGACCAGTAGTTGCCGTCGGTCCCGCCACTCGACTTGACCTGAGTGAGGTAGGGGGACCCATCGGTACCTTCGGGCAGCGAGCTGGTGGCGACCGAAGGCCCGGCGCCCTGCAGCTCGGTCAGGGTGGCATTGATCCCGGCAACCCCGGCCGCAGGGGCTGTAACTGTTGTCGCCGCGCTGAAATCAGCAGCTCCACCATACCAAACGGGCAAGTAATCGCTTGGCTGATCACCGTCACAGGTCGGGTCGAAGTATAGCTTGTAACCGCCGACAGGGAGGTTGGTGACCTCGTACTCGCCGCTCTGTCCCGAACCAGCCTCGACCAGGGGATAGCCATCGCTCGAGGAATAGGCGGTCACGCAGATCCCCGAGTCGTCGTCGGCGCCGGGGGCGGCTAGCGTACCAGATATGGTTGACCCGTAAGCAAGTTGCTCGTTGAAGCCGGTCAGGTTCTGGCCGGCTGACAGCGCGATATTTGTAGCACTGCCCCAGCCTGCTTCCCCGCTGTAGAACGCTACGGCGTACCACGGGTAAAAAGGCTCCGTGCCGCCGCAGGTCGGGTCGAAAAGGAGGACATAGTTGCCCGCCGGCAAATTGTTGATTGTGTAAGCACCCTCAAAACTGGTGCTGTAGTAGCTGCCCACCAGAACAAAGCTGCTACTGGAATAAGCGTCGACACACATAACAGGCACCGGGTACACACCCCATTCGACCGAGCCGGAAATCGTGGCCTGCTCAGTTAAGGCCGCATCAATGCCCGTAACCTGTTGCAGAGGGCTCACAGTGACCGTGGGCGTAGATGGGTCGGCCTCGTTGCCGTAGTACTGGCGCGCGTAGTCACTTGCTTTGGCCTGGCCGCATATCGGGTCGAAAAGGATGGCATAGCTACCCGGCACGACGTCGTCAAGGTTGTAGTTGCCGCCGATCCCGCTGGTCGTCTCGTAGTTGGCGCTTGTCCCATCTTCGCCGAGCGCGTCCACACAAACGCCGAATTGCTGCGTGCCACTAGCTGTGACAGTCCCGGATATCGAGGCTTCACCGGCCGTAGGTGGAGGCGGCGGGGCCCACTGCAGTGGTACGACGTTGAACTGGTCACCAGAGTTGTTGCCCGAGGTCACGACGTACAGCGCGGTGCCATCGGGGTCGAACGCCAAACCTCCAGCGAGGACCTGGTCCGTCGGGCCCAAGGCGCCGCTCAGCAGCAGGTCACCCGGTTCGCCTATCGGGTAGACCTCCAGATCGGTGGGGTCGGCGGGGTCGGCCTCGCCACTGAGCCCTCCGGCGAACAAGCCACCATTTTCAGCCGTCATGGCGACCGCCGTCGGGGAAGACGGGAAGGGCGGGGCAGGGTAGGTCACAGTCGTGCTTGTCAGCGTTGAAGTGTTGATACCGACGAATTCATAGGGACCACCAGCAAGCATGATGGTGGAGCCGTCCGGGGACACGACGGCGTCGTCGCCACCGCCAATGCCCCCAGGGACTATGGTTCCCTCCGACTGAGGAGAAATGGCAACACTGGGCGGGTCCGTGCCGAGGTCTACCGCCCCGACCGAGACCGGTGACGAGGCCGGCGTGTAGTCGAACAGGATGTCGGGATCTGCCGGGTCGGCCACAAGAGCCGAGCTGTAACCCGAGACGACATCTGAATAGTCCGTAACCACGCCGGTCATAGATATCTTCACCAGCCCCTGTACGAGCGGGTCACCCTCGTCTGTCCACAAGGCGCCGTCCGTGTAGACCAAGTCATCCACTACTGAGAGGCCGGTGTCTTCTGGGTCAAGGGCCGTGATGTCGGGCACAGAGGCGAAGAGACTGGCCGAGTCGGGATCACTGGGGCTCATCTCGTAAATTCCCGGGTCGCTACCCGAGGTGGAGGCCACGTAGACCTCGTTGCCGACCGCGACGAGGCTCGCCGCGCCGTCAACGGTCGCCTGCCCGAGGATCTGCGCGGTAGTCGGGTCAATTTCCGTGACTGCATTGGAGCTCGTCGAAGAGACGAAAACGTCACCTGCGGTCGCGTCCACGGCCATGGAGTCAAAGCCGGTAGGGATGCTCGTCTGGGTGGTTGTAGGAGGTGCCCCGTAGGTGGCTGTGACTGAGGACTGTGGGCTGAAGCTTGGGTAGTCGATGACGTTACCGCTTTGGTTGACCAAATAGTCCGATTGATAGTAGGCGGCACTTGCGCCGGTGGCATCGGTGTAGTGGGCGTCCGTGAAGGTCACCGACCCGACGTCTTGGAGCTGGCTGGTTTGGTACTGGCTGGCCGATGTGCAGTCGTCGCTAGGGTCGGGGCAGATGGTGGACGCCTCCTCGACCCATTCAGCTGTGAGGCCTGGCGAGTCGTACGAAATGCTGGCGTCCGACCAGGCGGTCCCTTCCGTCAAGTCGCTTATCGCAATGTCCCAGACGTTTGAGCCCGCCGGGTTCTCTCGCATGACCGCTTCGATCTCGTCACCTGGGGAAACCGCGAAAAGGGGTATCTCGGCGCCAGGGCTCAGCTCGTACCAGGTCTCGTAATAGATCGGGGGGCCGTTGTAACCGGATGGGGAGTCCGTGCCCATCTGGATAAGGGAGGGCGTGCCCGTGTTGTCGAAGGTGGAGTCCCCGTCGACGCCGATCCAGGTGCTGGAGTCCTCTGGCGAGCTGGACGTGGCGCTAACGGTTGGGACGGTCCACTCAGCTTCGATACCGTCGAAGGTATCGTGCCACGCTTCCAGGCCGGACCAGTTCAGACTGCATGCGTCACCCGGCGTTGAGCAAACGCTGCTACCCCGTTCGAGCGCTGGCGGACCCTGCCTTGCGCCGAGCTCAGTTTTTTGCGCCACCATGCTGCCTGTGAAGGCAGCTGTCGGCTGTACTGGTGGGTTGTACGCGCGGAACCCCGGTATCGGAGGTACCGGCGTGAGGGCGCCGCTCGACCGGGTGGCCATAGACGCCAGCTTTGAGTACTGGGTCGCAAGTGAGGTTTGTGTGGTCGCACTGACGCTCTCGGCCGCCACCTGACTTGCGAGGTCACCACGGCTGCCTGCTTGGGCATAACGCGGGCCGACCGCCGGTACCGGTACCGTCCTCGGCGAGGTCTGAGCGACGCCAGGCCCGGCCAACCAAAGTGTCAAACCCAGCACCGACCAACCGATGGCCATTCGGGACAACTTCATATTTCTTCCCCCTGATCGGCTCACATATTGGGTTATCACTCCTACGAACTGCCCGCCAATCCACTTTCGGACAGCACCACTGTGCGTGGCTCGAGACAACGCTTCAGTGGCTATGGTCTATCCGTAATTCGCACATTTCCATTGTGTACTTACATTGCCGTGTCCGTACTTACGCTCTGAGGTGTGCCGAAGATGACCGGAGGCAACAGGGCATCCTCACTCTCTCGAGTTGCAAACGCCTCTAGTCGCACAACGGGCTAGCGCCCTGAGGACAAGGACTTGTCGACGAATGTCAGGATCGACCTATGCGCTGAACTGGGATAGTCCTGGTGATTCCCATATTTAGGATAACCAGCGATCAGCCAATAGGGCACACGATAATTTCTCGCGTTTGAAGTGCGATACCGGTCGTCCACCATTAGACGCCATTAGCGAGGAGCGGCACTCAAATCGCACGAGCGCAGAATGCGCGGTCAGAGGAGCTCTACCTCGACAGAACGTCCACTCGTATCTATTCAGCCCGGGGTCGG
>PMWT01000052.1 GCA_003166025.1 Acidimicrobiaceae bacterium
TGGTGTAGATGGCCGTGGTCGGCGCCCAGGAATGGCCGGCCTGGTGCCGGACAAAGATCGGGTCGGCACCGTCTTCTACGAGGTGGCTTCGGTAGCGGAGAAGTGGCGGAGCTCGTGAAAATGGGTAGTCAGCCCAAGCGCCCGGACTAATCGCTGGTACCCAGCCGAGAGGCCGTCCGGCAAACACGAGCTGATCCGTCGGCCGAACGCGACCGGATGAACGGGTCGGCGACCAGAGCGGCGCCCACCGTTGCCGCGTACGACCCCTGGTCCGTCCGCCGTCTGTCCAGGAGCGTCTCCCGGGTGTCAACGGCCAGTTCAATGTCCTCACTGGTGGGTCTTGGTCGGTCCCTCGCTTGCTTTCTTGTCGATCACGGTGAGGGACCGGGCGATCGTCAGGTTGCGCCTTGTCCAGTCGACGTCAGGACCACCGAAGTGCGCACAGCTCGCCCCGGCGAGCGGCCGTGACCGCCCCAAGGGCGATGGCGGATGCCAGCACAGGATCGGTGCTTTCCGCCGCGGCGATGAGCCGTTGCACGTCGGCCACCCCGGGGGCTCCCATCGTCGTACGTTTCTGAGCCTGGCGTTTGGTGCCGGCGAAATTGTTGTCCAAATGTTGTCCAAGCGCCATCAGCTGGGGAGGGGAGAGGAGCATAACCGCTGGTGGGAGGCTCCGGGGGGAGGGCTCGAACCTCCAAGCATCCGGATCCAAAGTCCGGCGTTCTTCCAATTGAACTACCCCGGAAAGACCTGAGGCCGGCCTGCGGCCGGCCCTGGTGTTCGGCAACCAACGATACCTTGTCTCCGAGCGGTGGCCGGGCCCGCGACGCGGGCCTCGGCGGCCATGACCCGGCCGCGAGCTCGGGTGGCGGCCCTAGGCCGGGGCAAGGTCGGCCCAGGTCATATGCCTAACGCCCCGAGAGCCGGCAGGCCGGACTAGAAAGATCAACGTGACTTACTACGACCGAGATATTTCACCTCGCCAGTCGGCGGCGGGCGATCAGCCCAAGTTGGCGGCTGTGGTGTTGGCGGCGGGGGAAGGCACCCGTATGCATAGCGCCCGGCCCAAGCCACTGCACCGCCTGTGCGGGCGTCCCATGGTCATGTGGGTCCTCGGCGCGTTGGCCGGGTTGGAGCTCTCGAAGGTGGTCGTCGTCGTCGGCCACGGGGCGACGAGGATGACCAAGGCCCTGGCTGAAGCCGGTTCCCCGGGGGCCACGCTCGACGTGGTCGAACAGCCCGTCCAGCGGGGGACAGGCGACGCCCTCTCGGTAGCCCTGACGGCGTTCCACGAGGACGACGGTGAGCTCGACGACCTCGTGGTACTGCCGGGGGACACGCCCCTGTTGCGACCGGGCACCCTCGCCGCCTTGGTGGCTGCCCATAGGAACGCATCGGCGGCCGCGACCCTGCTCACGACACGCCTCGACGATCCCAGTGGCTACGGGCGGGTGGTCCGGTCGCGCGACGGCCGGGTCTCGGGGATCGTGGAGGAGGCCGACGCCACCGACGAGGAGCGGGCCATCGATGAGGTGGGCACCTCGATCTACGTCTTTCGACGCTCGCTGCTGGCCCCGGCGCTGCGCCGCCTCAGCCCCGACAACGCCCAGGGCGAGTACTACCTGACCGATGTCATCTCTGTGCTGCACGGCGCCGGGTACCCCGTCATCTCCGTGGTCGCCCCCGAGCCGATCGAGGCCAGCGGGGTCAATGACCGCTGCCAGCTCGCGGCGGCCGAGGCCGTGCTGCGGGGACGGATAAACGACCGCTGGATGCGCCGGGGCGTCACCATGCTCGACCCCCACCACACCTACCTCGACTCGACCGTCGAGCTGGGCGAGGACGTCACCATTTTCCCCGGGACTATCCTTCAAGGGAGCACGAGAGTCGCCACCGGTGCCGAACTGGGACCGAGCACTCATCTGGTCGACTGCACTGTCGGAGCGAGGGCCCAGGTCCGGGCGACCTCGGCGGAGCAGGTGGTGATCGGGGACGACGCCCGAGTTGGCCCGTGGGCGTGGTTGGCCCCCGGCACCGTTGTAGGGCCCGGTTCGGTCTTCCGGCCGAGGACCGGGACGTTCAGCTTGGAAGAGGAGGCACCCAGTGGAACTGATCTCGAAACATAGGCTCCAGTTCTATGCCGGGCGCTCGCACCCGGCCCTGGCCCACGACATCGCTTCCCACCTGGGCGTGCACGTGGGCCCCTGTGAGGTGGTCGACTTCCCCAACGGGGAGATCCGTGCCCGTTTCGGCGAGTCCGTCCGCGGTGCCGACGTGTTCATCCTTCAGACCCATTGCCCGTCGGAGGGCCGCTCGATCAATGACCTGATGATGGAGCAATGGGTGATGATCGACGCCGCCAAGAGAGCCTCGGCCAAGCGCATAACCGCGGTGTGCCCCCGCTATGGCTATGGGCGCCAGGACCGCAAGTCGAGAGGTCGCGAACCGATCACGGCCCGCATGGTGGCTGACTTCTTCCGCGCCGCCGGCGCCGAGCGGATCATGTCGGTGGACCTGCACTCCGGGCAGGTCCAGGGGTTCTTCGACGGGCCCGTTGACCACCTCACCGCGGTCAACCTCCTGGTCGACTACATAAAGGCCAATGTCAGCGGCGACCTCGTCATGGTGTCGCCGGACACGGGGCGGACCAAGGTGGCGGAGAAGGCGGCCCGCAACGCCGGTGATATGGACATGGCGGCGGTCTACAAGCGCCGCAGCGTGGACCTCGTCGGTCACGTCGAGGCTCTCGACGTCATGGGCGACGTCCGCGGGCGCATGTGCGTCCTCATCGACGACGAGATCGATACCGCCGGCACCCTGTGCGAGGCGGCAAAAATCCTGGCCCAGAAGGGTGCCACCGAGGTCTGGGCCACGGCCACCCATGGCGTGTTCTCCGAGCCCGCCATCGACCGGCTGAAGAACTCCAACATCGCCCGGGTGGTCGTCACAGATACGGTCCCCCTCCCGCCAGAGAAGCAAATCCCCAAGATCGAGAGCGTGTCGGTGGCCAAGACTTTCGCCGACGCCATCCGGGCCGTCTTCGAAGAGGGCTCCGTGTCCCAGATCTTCGGGGGCGACAACCAGACCTAGAACGTAGGCGGCCGGTCCCATTAGGGACAGGACCGGGACGGGGGCAGCCGGGCAGCCGGCCCGCTTGGTCTGTCCGGCACCCGAGCCGCTATTATTGGGCCTCCTTCCCCTCAAAGTCATTTGGCGGGGTAACCGACTAGTAAGTGAGCGCGAGCGAACAATGGCAGAAGTCAAGCTGGTCGCGGAGCTCGGACGAACGACCGGGTCGAGCGCCTCGAGAAGGCTCCGGGTCTCCGGCCGCATCCCCGGGGTCGTCTATGGGCACGGCATGGAGCCGCTGTCCGTCTCCGTAGTGGCGCGTGACCTCGGCGCCGCGCTCTCTTCACACGGCCTCAACCAAGTCCTCGAACTAGAGGTCGAGGGCTCGTCACACCTGGTCCTGGCCCGCCAGCTCCAGCGTCACCCCGTCCGTCGTACCGTGGCCCATGTCGATTTCCAGGTCGTGAGCCGCGACGAGGTTGTCCACGCCGTGGTGCCCATCGTCGTGGTGGGCGTGGCCGGCAACGTCGAGCGGGAAAGCGGCGTTCTCGAGCAGCTCCTCACCAGCCTCAGCATCTACACCACGCCCGAGCGCATCCCCGAAGCGATCGAGCTCGACGTGAGCGGGCTCGAAGTGGGCCAGGCCCTGCGGGTGCGCGACCTCGCGCTCCCTGAGGGCGTCACGACCGACCTGGACCCCGAAGAGCCTGTCGTGATCGCGGCAGTGTCGAGGACCGCGGCGGACGTTACGGCGGCCGAGGAAGCCGAGGCGCCCGAGGTGGTCGCCGCTCCGGCGGAGCCGGGGGTCGCGGGGCCGGGGGTTGCGGGGACGGGCACCACACCGGCGGCCGAGGAGGGCTGAGCCCGCTCTGCTCTGGACGCGCAAGTCTGAGTCGACGGCCGGCGCCGACCTCCTGGCCGTCGGGCTCGGTAACCCGGGGCCGGCTTATGCCAAGACCCTCCACAACGTCGGCGCCGATGTCGTGGCCTTGCTGGCCGAACGTTACGGCGAGCGGCTCCGCCCGAGCCGCGAGCTGGCGTTGACGGCTGAGGTCAAGCTGGACGGCAAGCGCCTGGTCCTGGCCTTCCCTCAGACCTTCATGAACGAATCGGGCCGCTCGGTGGCGCGGCTGGTCAAGAGGTTCAAGGTCACCGACATGGCCAAGCTGCTCATCGTCCACGATGAGCTGGACCTGCCCCCGGGGGCTGTAAAGGTCAAGGCGGGAGGCGGCCTGGCTGGCCACAACGGCCTGCGCAGCATAAAGGCCTGGTTGCGCTCGGACGAGTTCTCTCGCGTCCGCATTGGTATCGGCAAGCCCCCGGGCGGCAAGGAGCACGGCGTCGACCACGTGTTGTCGGCACCCAGCCGGGCCGACCGGCGCCGGCTCGAGGTCGCCGTCGAGGTCGCCGCCGACGCCGTCGTTATGGTGCTCGAACGGGGGGTGGCGGCGACGCAGAACGAGCTCAACGCCCGCGAGGTCTGAGATGAGCCCTTTAATGGTCGGGAGCGACGGGATGATCAGAGTGACGGGCGTTCAATGGCTTCAGTAGTGCAGGACCGGGCCGGCCCGTCGCGCCGCGCGCCGGCGCGGCCTCTGGCCGCCTTCCTGCGCCTGGCCAACCGGGACGCCAGCCTCGCCGGGCTGATGGCGGGCGCCGAGCGGACCGTTGCCATAGCCGAGCCGGCCCAGGCCTTTACCGTTGCCGCGGTCGCCGAGCACGGCGCCCGCCGACCGGTCGTGGTGGCCGTCCCCAGCGCCACCGCCGCAGCCCGGCTCACCCACGAGATCGGGGCCTGGCTGGGCCCGGACCAGGTCGCCTTCTTCCCTGCTTGGGAGACGCTCCCGTTCGAACGGGTCAGCCCGGGAGCCGAGACGATGGGCCGCCGCCTCGAGCTCATGTGGCGCCTGCGCCGCTTGCGGGACGGTGCCCCCGACGCCGGGGCCCCGGCGGTCATAGTCTCTCCTGTCCGTGCCCTGCTCCAGCGGCTCGGTCCTCACGTCGAAGACGTCGAGCCCGTCCAGGTGGCCGGCGGGCAGGAGGTCGACCTGCACCGGTTGGTGGAGGAGCTCGTAGGGCTCGGCTACCGCCGGGAGTACCAGGTAGAGCACCGGGGCGAGCTGGCGGTCAGGGGTTCGATCGTGGACGTGTTCCCCTCCACCGCCGCCGGACCGGTGCGCATCGACCTGTGGGGCGACGAAGTGGACCGCCTCACCGAGTTCTCGGTGGCCGACCAGCGTTCGGTGGCCGATATCGACAAGGTCGTTATTTTCGGCTGCCGGGAACTGCTGCCCTCGGCCGAAGTCCGCCAGCGGGCGGCCGCGTTGCGCCACGAGGAGCCTTGGGGCACCCAGACCTGGGACCGGCTGGCGGACGGGATGAGCTTCGACGGCATGGAGTCGTGGTTGCCCTGGCTCACCGCTGATGGGCGCCTGCTGGTGGACCTGCTGCCCGAGACCGCCAAGGTGCTGCTGGTCGAACCGCGGCGCATGCGTGAACGAGCCGTGGAGATCGCCGAGGAGGAAGCCGACCTGGCCGGCGCCCTGGCCGTTACCTGGGGGGCTCAGGGCCGGGATTTCCCCCGTCTCTACCTACCTTTTGACCGCCTTCTGAGCGGCACCGGAGCGGCCGTGGCCATGCTCCCAGCCGCGGCTGAGGGGCCGGGCACGGCGACGATGACGACGACGGGGTGGTCCCCGGTGGCGGCCGGGATGGATCGCCTGATGGCCCAGCTGCGCGATCTCAGCGCCAAGCGCTACACGGTCGCGGTCTGTGCCGAGAACGCCAACAGCGCGGCGAGGCTCTCCCAGTCATTGCGCGACGAGGGCTTCAACGCTCCGGTGGTGAGCGAGCTCGGTGCCGGGGTGCAGGTTGTGGCCGTGCCTATCGAGCGCGGCTTCATATGCCCGGCGCTGGAAATGGCCGTGCTGGCCGAGAGCGACCTCACGGGCCGTCACCGCCCCCATCGCGTCTCCCGGCCACGGGCCGCCTCGGTGCCCACCTTTTTCGACGCCATGAAAACGGGCGACTACGTGGTGCACTTCCAGCACGGCGTGGCCCGTTTCGGCGGCATGGTGAAGCGCAAGATCGGCGACGTCGAGCGCGATTACCTGATGCTCGACTACCGCGACGGCGACAAGTTGTACGTCCCCTCGGACCAGGTCGATGCCCTCCGTCCCTACACGGGCGGCGAGACCCCGGCGCTGTCCCGGCTGAACGGGAGCGAGTGGCAGAAGACCAAGGCCCGGGTGAGGCGAGCGGTGCGCGAGATCGCCCACGAACTGGTAGCCCTCTACCAGAAACGGGCGACTTCACCAGGCTATGCGTTCGGGCCCGACACGCCCTGGCAGGCCGAGATGGAGCAGTCCTTCCCCTTCGAGGAGACGCCCGACCAGTTGAAGGCGATCGTTGATGTGAAGGCCGACATGGAGACGCCCGTGCCTATGGACCGGCTCGTCTGCGGGGACGTCGGGTTCGGCAAGACCGAGGTCGCTATGAGGGCGGCGTTCAAGGCCGTTCAGGACGGAAAGCAGGTGGCCGTCCTCGTACCTACGACGCTCCTGGCCTCCCAGCACCTGCAAAACTTCAGCGAGCGCTTCGCCAATTATCCCGTCCGGGTGGAGATGCTCTCCCGTTTCTTGACGCCGGCCGAAGCCCGGGCGGTCACCGACGGCCTGGCCAACGGGACGGTCGACATCGTTATCGGTACTCACAAACTGCTGGCTGGCGACATCAAGTTCAAGGACTTGGGCCTGCTCGTGGTGGACGAAGAACAACGCTTCGGGGTCAACCACAAAGAAACCATAAAGAAGTTGAGCACCAACGTTGACGTACTGACGATGACGGCATCGCCCATACCGCGCACGCTGGAAATGACCCTGACCGGTATAAGGGACCTGTCACTTATCACGACGCCGCCGGCGGAACGCCGTCCCATCCTCACTTATGTGGGCGAATACGACGAGAGGGCGGTAGCGGAGGCGGTCCGCCGGGAACTGCTGCGCGAAGGCCAGGTCTTCTTTGTCCACCACCGGGTCCGTGACATCGACAAAGTGGCGGCAAGGCTGAAAGAGCTGGTCCCCGAGGCCCGCGTCGCCATAGCCAACGGACAGATGGACGAGGGGTCACTGGAGCGGGTCGTGATCGACTTCTGGGAGGGCCGCTACGACGTGCTGGTGTGCACCACGATTATCGAGTCCGGCATAGACATGCCCACGGTCAACACCCTGGTCATCGATCGCGCCGACATGTTGGGGCTCGGGCAGCTGCACCAGTTGCGGGGCCGCGTCGGCCGAGCCGGCCAGCGCGCCTATGCCTACCTCATGTACCCGCCCAACCACAAGCTGAGCGAGGAGGCCTACGAGCGGTTGCGCACGATCGGAGAGCACACCGAGCTCGGCTCGGGGTTCAAGATCGCCATGCGCGACCTGGAGATCCGGGGAGCCGGCAACCTCCTCGGGGCCGACCAGTCCGGCCACATCGCCGCCGTGGGCTACGACCTCTACGTCCAGATGGTGAGCGAGGCCGTGGCCGAGTTGAAGGGCGAGACGCTCCGTGAGCCGGCCGAGATCCGCCTCGACCTGCCTGTGACCGCCAATCTTCCAGTGGCATATGTCGAACGCGAGGACCTGCGCCTCGAGGCCTACCGCCGCCTGGCCACGGTCACCACTCAGGAAGAGGTCGACGATATCGAGGCCGAATGGGTGGACCGCTATGGTCCCCTGCCTCCGGCGGCCCAGGCCTTGCTCGGCATCGGCCACCTGAGGGCCGAGTGCGCCCGGCAGGGCATTCGGGAGGTGGCCGTGGTGAAGGGAGGCCTGGGCACTCCTGCCGGCTCCCTGGTGGCCCGCATCTCGCCCCTGGCGCTGAAAGCGAGCGAACAGGTGAGGCTGGGCCGCCTGTGGCCGCGTGCGGTCTACAAGCAGGACTTGGGCCAGCTGGTGGGACCGTTACGGGGCGGGGCCGACACGACCGCCGCACTAGTCGAACTGTTGCGAGCCTTGGTGCCGCCGCCGTCGGATGACGCGGCGCGAGCGGCACTAACATTGGCCCGACAGTGAGACCAGTAACCCTTTCTTGCCGTGCCCGCCCCCTCGGCCGCCGTGACCGGCGCGTCCGGGCCAGGGCGTTGACGGCCGTCGTGATGGCGGTGACCCTCGCCGGGGCGCTCTCCAGTTGCAGCGCCTCTCCGCCCGCGGCCACCGTCAACGGCCAGGTGATCACCCAGGGCCAGCTGGACCAATGGCTCGAGGCATGGTCCTCGAGCCCCGTCTATGTCCAGGCCTTCGAGGCGGCCAGCGCGGCGGAGTCAGAGGAGGCGGCCTCCCAAGGCGAGCAACAGCCTGCTTTCAGCGTCCAGGGCACTGGCTCCGGCCCCGGCGATTTCGGGCTGGTGTGGACCACCGGGCGGCTCAGCCTGCTGGTATCGGCGTCGGCCGTTCACCAGTACCTCGAGCGCCGGGGTGAGGCACCGTCCGCCCTCGAGGTGGGGGCAGCATGGGCGAGCGAGTACGCCGCCAGCCCGCAGGAGTGGGGACAGCTCCCGGCGGCACTGCGCTCGAAGGTGGCCGAGCAAGCAGCCGAGCACGCTCTCATCGAGCCGAAGTCCTCCGACATGGCCGGGGACAATGAGCTGTACAAGGACGACTCTTCTTATTTCTGGACCGACGTGTGCCTGCGGACGGTGGACGTGACGGTCCCCGGTCCGGGTGAAAGCGTCGACATGGCCGCCAGCCGCAAGCAGGCGGACGAGATCGCCGGCGAGCTGAGCGGCACGGTGGCGCTGTCCTCGGGGCCGCCGGTGACCAGCGGGGCGCTTTATTGCCTGACCCCTGAGCAGCTCATCGACCATGCACCCGGCTTCCGTAATGAGGTCAGTGGCCTCAGGGCCGGCCAGGCCGTCGCCCTCCCCGAGAGCTATGGCTACCAGGTGGTCCAGGTGCGCTCACGGGCGTCGGTCCCCTTCAATGACCAGACGGCGGCCGACATCGAGGTCGTCGCCTCCCAGTCAGGTGGCCAGGCCCCGGCGTGGCCCGTCGTGGGCGAGGGCACGGACAAGAGCTTGATCAAGCTGCTGAAGACGGTCAACGTGCAGATAAACCCGCTGTACGGGTCGTGGACAACGGCTCTACCGGCACCGTACCTGCCCCAGGTGTGGCCCGCCGGCGCCGCCGCGCCCTCCTAGGCTGGTGGTCGCCCCGGGCGAGGTCACGGTGGTTGGCCTGGGCCCCGGCCGCCCGGGCCTGATGACCTCCGAGGCGCTGGTCGCCATCGCCGCCACCCCGGTCCGGTGGCTGCGGACCTCCCGGCACCCCTCGGCCGACGCCGTGCCCGGCGCGGCCAGCTTCGACTATCTCTACGAGTCCGCCGCCAGCATGGAAGAGGTCTACGCCGGCATCGTCGACGTCCTGGCTGCCTCCGCGGCCAAGGAGAAGCACATCATTTACGCCGTACCGGGTTCCCCGGTCGTGGCCGAGCGTAGCGTCGAACTACTGCGGGCCGACTCCCGGGTGAGGACCGTCGTGTTGCCCGGTGTTTCGTTTGTCGACGTGGCTTTTTCCCGCCTCGGCGTCGATCCTCTAGCCGCCGGGGTGCGCCTGGTCGACGGGCACCGCTTTGCCGCCGAAGCCGCCGGGTCACGGGGCCCTTTGCTGGTGGGGCAGTGCGACTCGCTCGCCGTGCTGTCGGAGGTGAAGCTGGCCATCGGCTCCGTGCTCGACCAGCAGGGCCCCGCGCCCGAGGCGACCAGCAGTTCGGGGGGGCCCGTCAGTTTCGAGGTCACGGTCCTCCAGCACTTGGGGCTCCCTGACGAGTCCGTTCGCCGCGTCGCCTGGGACGACCTTGACCGAGACGTAAAGCCGGACCACCTGACCAGCCTGTGGCTGGGCGCCCTGGCCGACCCGTTCGCCTCCGAACTAGTACGTCTGGAGGAGCTGGTCCGGGCCCTGAGGGCACGCTGTCCGTGGGACCGGGAGCAGACCCACCAGAGCCTCACCCGTTATCTGCTCGAAGAGTCCTATGAGGCGTTGGAGGCCATCGAGGAGCTCGGCCCGGATGGTGCCGGGTACGAGCACCTGGAGGAGGAACTGGGCGACGTCCTCTTCCAGGTCGTGTTCCATTCGGTCCTGGCGGCTGAACAGGGCCAGTTCGCCCTCGGTGATGTGGCCAGGAACGTCCACGACAAACTCGTGGGCCGCCACCCCCATGTCTTCGGCGACGTGGTGGCCAAGACGCCCGACGATGTCCTTAGGAACTGGGAACTGATCAAAAAGCAGGAGAAAGGGCGGGCCAGTGTCATGGACGACGTGCCCCGAAACCTCCCGGCCCTGCTCTACGCCCACAAGATCCAAAGGAAGGCGGCGTCGCTCGGCTTCGATTGGGAGGACGTGCGCGGCGCTCTCGACAAGGTAGGCGAGGAGCTGGCCGAGCTCACGGACGCGCTGGTCTCCGCCGGCGTTGGCGCCACGGCGGCTCCCGCGGGCACGGGGCCGGTACGCGACGAGCTCGGGGACCTCCTTTTTGCCGCCGTCAACGTGGCCCGCCACGTGAAGGTGGACCCGGAGGCGGCGCTGCGCGAAGCCACGGCAAAGTTCCGCCGGCGTTTTCAGGCGGTGGAGGCCCTGGCCGCGGAGCGGGGGCTGGACCTCCCCGGCACGGGGCTGGCCCAACTGGACCTCCTCTGGGACGAGGTGAAAGCGGCGGAGCCGGGACCAGTTCCGTGACAATTACGGGCGAGGCGGCTAAGCTACCCTGGCTATTCGCCTGGGTCATAATTGTTTTCGCCAGACTTGTTACGTCGCAACATTTGAGGTGCGGGAATGCGCTTGACCGTGAAGTTCGGCTTGGCCGTGCTGGTCTTGTGCGGAGCCGTCTATCTGTTCGCGTTCCCGGCCCAGACCTACCTCGCTCAAAAGCAGGACATAGTGGGCCAGGAACAGACCATCGCCGTCCTGCAGGCGGAGAACACCAAGTTGGCAGCCGAGAGTGCCGCGCTCCAGAGCGATGCCACTATCGAGAAGATCGCCCGGTCGGAGTACGGCCTCGTCTCGCCCGGCCAACAGGCCTTCATGGTGCTGCCGTCGTCCGTAAAGCCGCGGGCGGCGGCGGCCCCAGCCCGGTCTCGAGCGCCATGGTATGCCTCCCTGGAGTTCTGGCATCACCTTTAAGGACCTCGAGGCCCTTACCGTCCTGCTCGGGCGCCCACCTCGTGGCCCGTTCGAAGTCGTCGTGTCGGATGACCAGGGCGGCCCTGTCGTCATCCGCAATGCCCCGCTACTGGACGACGGCACTCCTATGCCGACCCGGTACTGGCTTGTCGGTAGGCGGGCCAGGTTGGCCATCGACCGCCTGGAGGCGGCCGGCGGGGTCAATGCCGCCGAAGCCGCCGTCGACCCCGAGCAGCTTGAGGAGGCGCACCGGCGTTACGCGGCCGAACGTGATGCAGCTGTCCCGCCGGGGTGGGACGGCCCGCGCCCTAGCGGCGGTGTGGGGGGGACGAAACGGGGCGTGAAGTGCCTTCACGCCCACTACGCCTGGTTCTTGGCCGGCGGCGACGACCCTGTAGGTCGCTGGGTCTCCGGCCAGCTGGCGCGTGGCTAACGTAGCCG
Organism: Acidimicrobiaceae bacterium; assembly: GCA_003166025.1. Classification (GTDB taxonomy): domain Bacteria; phylum Actinomycetota; class Acidimicrobiia; order Acidimicrobiales; family Palsa-688; genus Fen-671. The sequence continues at coordinate 11,676 of PMWT01000052.1, forward strand.
CCGTCGACTGCGGGACGTTCTCTACCCGGCTGCTGGTGTGCGGGCCGGGCGGGGAGCCCCTCGTCCGCCTCATGAAGGTCACCGCCCTCGGCGAAGGCGTCGACCGGTCGAGGTCGCTGGCGGCGCCGGCCATGGACAGGGCCCTAACGGCGCTGCGGGACTACCGACGGGTGATGGACGACCTTGACGTGCGAAGGGCCCGAATGGTGGGGACCTCCGCTCTGCGCGACGCCGGCAACCGGGACCTGTTCTGCGAGGAGGCGGCCAGGGCCATCGGGACCGAGCTCGAACTGTTGAGCGGCCAAGACGAAGCCGCCCTCTCGTTCTCCGGTGCCACCCGGGAGCTACCTGCCGAGACCGGCCCGTGGCTGGTGGCGGACATCGGGGGCGGGTCGACCGAGCTGGTGGTGGGCCCGCGGCCGGCCGGCGTCTGCTCTCTCGATCTGGGGTGCGTCCGCGTCACAGAGCGTTTCTTGCACCACGACCCCCCCACCCCCGCCGAGCTGGGAGCGGCCACGGCCTGGTTGTCGGAGCAGTACCAGCGGGCGGAGGCGGGCGTCCCGGGCCTGAGCGGGGCCCGTACGCTGGTCGGGCTGGCCGGTACGGTCGCCGCCTTGGCCTCTTACGACCAGGGGCTGAGCACTTACGACCGTGCCGCCGTGCACCACTACCGCCTGGTCCGCCAGGCCGTTGAGCGGGCCGCGCACGACCTGGCCCGCGAACCGGCTGCCCAACGCCGTAGACATCCCGGGATCGAGGCGGCCCGGGCGCCCGTGATCGTGGGCGGCACCCTGGTCCTGGCCACGCTGATGGCGCATTTCGGCTTCGAAGACTGCCTCGTTTCCGAGTCCGACATCCTGGACGGTTTGGCCTGGACGCTCCTGGGGTCGTCGGCGCCGGCCCGGCGTCGCGCTCGTTCCGAGCGACCTGGGCCGGCCCGATAGCATTTGCGACAATGACCTGGGGACACTCGACGGTTTACCCCGAGCTCCGGGGCAAGCGCGTACTGCTAAGACCGCTGGCCGCCTCCGACTTCGACGCCTGGCGTGAGGTGCGGTCGCGCTCGCGGGACTGGCTGGTCAAGTGGGAGCCCCGCCCTGTGCCCGGCCAGCCCGACCCGACGGTCGACAAGCGAGCCTTCGCTGCTCGTTGCAGCGCCCGTCTTCGCGAGCGCGAGCTCGGGACCGGTTATGGTTTTGGGGTTTTCGTCGGCGAGCGTTTTGCGGGGGAGATAAACATCTCGTCCGTGCAACGGGGACCGTTCCAAAACGCCTATGTGGGCTACTGGGTGGACGAGGCCATGGCGGGCAACGGCTACACGCCCGAAGCGTTCGTCGCCCTGGCCCGCTTCGCCTTTGAGGACCTGATGCTCCACCGGCTCCAGGTCTCGATAATCCCTCGGAACCGTTCCAGCCTGCGTGTGGCCGAAAAGCTGGGCCTACGCAACGAGGGCACAGCCCTGCGCTACCTCGAGATCAACGGCGTGTGGGAGGACCACGTCCGTTTTGCCATCACCTCCGAGGACTGGGCGCAGAAGCGGGACCTCCACCTAAGGGAATGGCTGCTGCCCTAGGGCCCCACCTTTGGCTTCGTCCTAGTCCTTGGGCCGGAGCCGGCCGGTCCTTCCCGGCGGTGCGTAGCGGTAGACCGCCTTTCCTCGGACGAGGCCCAACGGGACCGGCCCGAAGTGGCGACTGTCGGTGCTGTGCATTTCGTTGTCCCCGACGAGGAAGATCCGCTCAGGGTCGACGGTGGCGGCCCGTTTTAGCACTGTCCGTGCTGGATGGCGGGGGTCGCCGGCCGCGACTATGTCGCCTGGTCGGAACCGCTTGGTACGCCAGACGACGAGACGGTCCCCGGGCTGGAGCGTCGGCACCATGCTGTCGCCCGACACCTCTGTCCGCTCCGACCGGCTCCAGGCCCAGCGGGCCGCGCAAGCGGCTACGGCAACAGTCGCCGCTACGGCAACAGTCGCCGCCACGGCGGCCGGCCGTTCTGCTCGATTATTGTCCACGGCGCTATAACGTGTGGCTTGTCGGTGTCCCACCGCACGTACCTCTATCACAACCGACCACGTACAAAAGGAGCCTCTTTATGACCCTGCTGGCGCGACTGTTCGTCCTGGCCGATCGGGTGAGCGAGCCCCGGACCGCTTACGCTCACTGCGACCTGCCCTGCGGCATCTACGACCCCGTCCAGGCCAAGGTAGAGGCCGACTCGGTCAAGGCCATCATCGAGAAGTACAACTCGTCGAGCGATGAGGTTTTTCGGGCCCGGGCCCTGTTCATCAAAGAGCAAAGGGCGGAGCTGGTAAAGCACCACCTGTGGGTGTTGTGGACCGACTATTTCAAGCCGCCTCACCTGGAGAAGTACCCGGAGCTCCACCAGCTCTTTTGGAAGGCGACCAAGGCCGCGGGCGAAGCCAAGCACACGACCGATGTTGCCGTCGCCGACGACTTGCTGCGCCAGATCGCCGAGATCGACCGTATTTTCTGGGAGACCAAGAAGCAATAGGAAAGACCTCCTCGGAGAACAGCGGTCCGCTTCAGGTCATGTGAGGGGTTGCGCCTAGGAAGTTTCTTGCTGCCCAAGGACCCCCGTGGGGCCGCTCCGACCTCGGTGGCGACGAGCTCGTGCTTAGTGTGCCGGCTGCCGTCTTGGGCTCCCAGGAGCTCTGCTCGAGGCGGCCGGTCACGAGCACCCGGTCCCCGACGTGCAGGCTGGTAGCGAGGTGCTTTGCCATGGGGCCCCAAGCGACGACGTCGAGAGAGCTGACGGCCTCCCGCTCGGAACCGTTCTTGTCGGTGCAGCGGCCGTTCTCCGCAACGCTGAAGCCGGCGACTGCCTTCCCGCGGCCCAGGTAGGAGCCAGGTAGGAGGCGCGGCGAACAACTTGAACCAGGTAGCCCGCGGGGTCAACTCGAGCGGACGGCTACCAGGGGAGTGGGAGGCGACAGCGGCGGCCGTCCGGGACGGCCTGGCCTCCCTGGAGCTGGCCCTGGCCGAGCTGCGGGGAGGCGCCGGGCAATGATCGCCAAGATCACCCGGGGAGCCGACGGCGCCGGCCTGGTCCGGTACCTGATGGGGGAGGGACGGGCGGAGGAGCACGCCGACCGAAGGGTCATCGCCGCGGCCGACATGGTGGTGGTCCCTATCGGGACAGCCTTGTCGCCTGACGAGGTAGGCGAGCTCGGCCGCCAGCTCGACGCCGCGCGGACGCTTTACGGGACCGAGGTCGCCGACGGCCACGTCTGGCACCTGGCCTTATCGAACCCGGTGGGGGACCGCCAGCTCTCTCACGAGGAATGGGCGGGCGTGGCCCGAGACGCGATGAGCCGCCTCGGGTTCAGCGAGGCGTCGGGGAAGGCGCCGTGCCGGTGGGTGGCCGTGCGTCACGGGCGCTCGGCCGGAGGCCATGACCACGTGCACGTGGCCGTGTCCCTGGTGCAGGAGGACGGCATCAAGGCCTCCATCTGGCGTGACCGGGTGCGGACCTCAGAGCTGTGCGCCGAGACCGAGCGCCGGCTCGGCCTCACGGTCGTCGACGGGCGTGAGCGCGACGATCTGCCCGGTGCGGGCCGGGACGGTGTAGCCGACCACTGGCTCCACGCCCCGCACAGCCTCGCAGACCCGCCTCTTGTCTCACCATAAGTGATGCATAAGAGTCATCCTTATGCATCACTGAGCCCGGATGGTTGCTCGCTCGGTGCTGCCGTAGAATTTTCCGCCTCCGCCGTGCGCTCCGGCGCCACGACCTGGGCACCGTCTGGCCAACATCCCAGTGCTGCATCGGCAAGACTGCCTGCGATGGCATTCGGTCAACAGTCAGGCCCACCCGCGTCGACGAGACAGGTGAGAGAACTTCTCGCCCTCCTCAACGACGCCGGCCATACCGACTTCCGCGAAGCGCGCGGACCGATGGGGTTCACCCAGCGTCAGGCCGCAGGCAAGTTCACCCGCGGCGAAGCGGAAGCCTTCATCGCCCGGCTACAGGGCAATGAGCCTCACGGGGCTTCCCTCGCCGTTGTCCCAGCGAAGCTGTCCGCGCAAGAGCAGCTACTGCGTCACCTGCCTGCCGAGCAGCTCGCTGCCGAGCTCCGGCGCCGCGGTTGGACCGTCACCGAACCCGTGGCGAGCAGCTCGACGGCCTGAGCTACTGACGGTTGTCTTGTTTATAGCAAGTAGCTCACAAGAAACTTCGCCGGCGAGGGCGCAAGGTGTGACGGCGCACGAAGTTGTCAGTAGGTCTCAGTCACGAAGTTGTCAGTAGAAGTTCCCCGAACTTCGGAGGGCACCTCCAGCGGGTCGAGGAGGAACGCCCCCAGGAACCTAACGGTGCCGAGCACCACAGCGAAGCCGAGGCGATGGGTGTCGGAGCGACGCTTGTTGACCAGGTGGAGGTCCGCGTCGTCCAAGATGAAATAGCGTTCGAGGTCACCGCGGGAGGGGACGACCGTGTACCGCCCGTACCCTGCGACCTGGTCGTCGCTCAGGAAGTCAACTGGCATGACATGAGCTTGAAACACTTGTGGCCCTACTGCTCGTCAGACCGCCCCTTCAGCGACGGCCATCGCGCCAACCTCCGGTCCGATCCTCCTCAACCCCCGTGATCGACGACTCCCCCTCCCGCAACAGCTGGCCACCCACGCACGAGGGCTCGCTGGACCGGGTTCGGCTCCACTGGCTCGAGCACCCCGACCTCATGGCGAAGGAGATCTCGGACGGGTCGGGGATAGTGTCGGCGTAAGCGGTTGAGGCGCGCCTATTGTTGAGTCGTCTGTAGGTCTGCCGGCCTGCCCTTAGCTCCATGTCTAGGCAAGACATGGTTCGGCTCCTAACGTCGCAGGTCATGGAGCCCACAGGGATTGAAGGGGGTTGGCGCACGCTGGCGTACCGATGCGCAGCAGCGGCACGCCGTGCTGACAAGATGGTCGGCGTCCCGCCGCCATTTTCTGCTCGAGTGGTCTTGGGCGTGTTGCCGACCGAGGGCTGACCTGACACCATGGCCGGATGAGAAGCACAGGTGCGGGGCTCATCCCGCCGCTGGTTGTCAAATGAAGCGCACCACCGGGGCACTTCCTGGGTGGGGTCTGCGGTCGACCGGGGGCCGCCCGTCGCTTCTGCGGTCTCGGCTCGCCGTTGTCACCCTCTCGGTGATCGCAGCCGTCGCCGCTCTAACCATGAGCGCCCTGCCCGCCGCCGCTTCACGCCCGAGAGCCAGTGCTGCGGCAAGCGCGGTGCCCGACGTAGCGGCCACAACGCTCACAACATACGCCGGGGGTTCAGCTGTTACCCCACCCCAGCCCTGTACGTCCACCGTGGACTTTGATGGGCAGGAGCCGGTTGGCCCTGGTTCTTGGTGCCTGCTCTCGTGGACCGTGGGCCTTACGTTGCCGGGGCCCTATAAGCCAACTGGCGGCGGCACCCTCGGCGACTACGTGGCCCACCTCAGTGCAACGGCTCCAACTTCAGTAACCATTGCCGTCCCCGACGGCGGGTTGTTCATGGGCTCGGGCGCCTGCGAGGCACTGGCACCAGGAGCGTACTCTTCGGGCACATCTCTTGAGCCGTGCCTGGCCACGTACACATCGACCGAGGACGTTGCGAGCAAGGAGCGGGCCCGAAGCGTCGGCGTTGGAGGGGGGCTCATCCAAGGGCTTTCGTGCGGCCACGGAGCGCCCGATCACGCCTCCAGTTGCACGATCAAGTTCAGCGCTGTGGCGGCCAATGACACACCGTTCGAGCCTTGGTACATTTCGGCCCTCAGCTACTACAACGGGAACGTAGTCAGCGCCGGGGAGTTCGCGATCGAGCTTGTCTGGCCGGTCTCGTCGGCAACGACCACCACCACTACCAGCGGCACCTCGCTGGCCGTCAGTGTCACGACCCCGGGGCTGGCCGGCCCCGTAGCGGTCGGCCAGCCGGTGGCCGTTTCCGCCACTGTCACCGCGCTGGGCGGCCCGGTGAGCTCGATCTCGCTCAGCGACGGTTCCACGTCTCCCGACGTGTCGCTGGTGGGGGCCAAGGTGCCCCCGCCGTTCTCGCTCGCCGTCGGGACTAGCAAGAGCTTCGCCTTTGATGTCAGCGCGTCTAAACCGGGGACGGCCACGCTGGACCTGGTCGCCGACGGGACATCCAGTTCCGGGGCGCCCGTGGAGGGCTCGGGCCTGACGAAGTTCAAGGTGGGGACCGGGGCGTTGTCCATAACATTTGCCACCACCCCCGCGATCGTCAAGCTCAGCGTGGACGACAAAGGGGCCATAACCGCCCAGCCCGTCACGGTGGCGGTGACGTTTAAGAACTTGTCCAAGAAGGCCAAGCTCACCGGGGTGCAGCTCATCGGCCTTGCTCCCGAGCCTCAAGACAAGACCCTGGCCCTGGCCAAGCTCGGCCTCGCCCCCGGCACCCTACCGGTGACGATCACCACCAAGACCAAAGCGGCTGGCACCATCGCTCCGGGGGCGTCGGTCACGACCAAGTTCACCCTCAAGGTGACCGGCGACGGGGCCTACCAGTGGCGGGCGCTGGCGCTGTACCGCGACCCTGCCGCGCCCGGGGGCAACGGCCGGGCGGCCGGGCTCGGGGGCCCCTTCACCGCTACCGTTCCTCCGCTGTACTTCTCGGCCCAGACCGATCCGGCCAGCGTCCTCGCCCGAGGTGGCGCCAACTGGGTCAAAGGGGGTGCCACCTGGTTCATTTCGGGAGAGGTAAAGAACGAGAGCGCGTACAAGGACCTGTGTGTTGCCCCCCTCATGCCTAGCTTCACCGGCAACGCCGCCGGGGTCGGCCCCCACGACATAACGGTGGCCGGGAACACGCAGCTGGCACCGCCGTACGCCGGGGAGCTGCGCCCGGGGCAATCGGTAGACCTGTCCATGTTCGTCAACACCTCCGCCGACGGCTCCACCCGAGGGTCAGTCGACCTCAACCCGCAGGCCGGCGTGCTGGCGCCGGGGGGCCAGTGCACGGCGGCCACCATCGGGGCCATGACCATGCTGGCGGCGGGCGACACGACCATGGCCAAGGGCTCGACGGACCAGGTGGTCCACGTCGACACCTCGGTCCCGGTCGCCCCCCCGTCCTCCCTGCCCGTCAATGCCGTCTACTTCTACGGCGCCTACGCCAGCCACTTTTGGTCCAACGTCGCCGGCAAGTTGTTCTCGCTGGTAGCGAGTGCCAGGGACGCCGTTTCGTTCCAGAACTTCTACGACAACCTGCTCCTGCACAGCCCGCCGGTGGCCGCGGCGCGCACCGCCCTCGAGGAGTACCAGGCCTTGGTGGTGGCCACCGACGTACTGGCCAATTATTGGCGCACGGCGTCGCCCGCCGAACAAACCAACGTGCTCACCCAGGTAGCGAGCGTGCTGCGGCGCGAAGGGGGCGACTTTTGGAAGGCCACCAAAGGGACAGTAGAGGACGCCGCTAAAGACTGGCTAGACCAGACCGAAAGCGTCTACGCCACCGGTGATGACCGCCAGATCTATGCCTTTTGGGGCGGTACGACGGGCGACGTCGTGGCCGAGGTGGCCACCAACCTGGCCATCGGCGAGCTGAGCACCCGGCTGGTCGATACCGCCCCCGCCCTGGTCAGGACGTTCGAGCGCGCCGCCGGTGAGTCGGTCGTCATCAAGGCGCTGCGGGACATGCCCCCGGGCAAGATCCTCAACTTCACCGAGATGCAGACGCTGTGGGGGCTGTCCAAGGACGACCTAGCCGCCTTCGCCAAGATAGCCAACGACGAAGACGTGCTCATCGGGGTGCGGGGCCGGGCCCCGATCTCGGTGCAGAACCTGGAAGAGGGTGCCGTCTGGAAGCACGAGAACCTGAAACCCAAGAACGTGAACCCCATCGACATCGAGTACCTCGGGTTCCCGAGCACGAGCAACGGCCTGGTCCAGTTCCGGACCTACACGTTCGAAGAGGAGCACTATATATTCCAAAAGATCAGGGCGGCGCGGCTGTCGGCGGCGGACTACAAGATCGTGATGGACCGCTTCGAGACCCGGCTGGGCGAGGTCAAATATCTAAAGACCATCGAGGGCTTCGCCAAGAGCGGTGAGATCAACGTCGGCTTCAACTATGCCGACAACGGCATCCAACAAGCCACTACCCGCCAGATCCGCAAGTTCGCCCTGGAATCCCAGGAAGTAGCGGGTGGGACCCTGTACACCCCCTATCAGGAAAACCTGTCGCTGTACTCGCTGCGCAAAGGTGGCACGTTGCCGTCGTGGTGCGAGCGCGGCCTAGGCTCGGTCCTGTGCCGGGTGACCGGGGACATGGACGGGGTCTACATCACCACCACGGCGGGCGGCGCCGTCGACCAGTCCAAACTGGTGAGGATCTACGAGGCTCTCCAGGCCGTCGGGTGGCAACACCCGGAAACCCTGACCTGGATCAACGATGCCGGCGAGTTCTTGTTCGGGGCCAAGGCCAAGATCCTGGCCGGACTGGAGCTGGGCGGGGAACCGATGATCCAGTTCGCTCCCAACTTCAAGCAGTACGCCACCTACCTGGACCTAGCCAAGTCGAAGCTGATCAGCTCCACCAACTACTACCTGGACATCGTGGGCGGCTACACCGACCTGGCGCCCTGACCGAGCAGATTGCTCCACTCTGGGTCACCCCGAAGATAGCAGTGCCGGGAGCGATCTCGTTGACGGCCGCCTCGTGGCCTTCCTCGAGATGGCCGGCGGCGCCTCTGGGCCGGGACGCACTTCTTCAGGGAGCCTCTAGGGTTGACCAGGGCACGATAAAAGGCGCTCGTTTGGGGCCGCGCCTGGGCAACGGTCGAGCAAGAGCCGGTACAGAAAGGCAAACAAACTGGCCAAGCTTGGAAATGAGCGCTGTCGCCTGCGACCCACAAGGGACCACCTGAGCGCTGGTATTGGCAGCCTCATGGGACCACCCCCGTTGCCAGTCTGCGGAGGGCCTTCGGGCTCGGGCCCTTACCCCGACGATTGGTACGGCCGCCCGCAGGTGTTACGTGCCTACGACGCCCGCGGTTGGATCCACCCGGCCACGACGACGCACGACGGCTCAGACCCCGTTGCGGCCCTTTTACTAAGCCTGACTCCGTACCCGTAGTCGGGCCCCTCCGTCGGTCCGGTCAGTGGGGGAGTACCCCGGAACGCCTGCACGCGGCCCGGACCTGTGCGGCGATGTTGTCCCCCGAGGCTGCAGCGGCTTCGGCGGTGCACCATTTTCGGGCGCCGGCGCCGCAGTGCTGGAGATCCGCGCCCCCGATCGGGCCTGCGATCACGACCGTGACGCACCAGCCCTTCGAGCCCAGCTCGGTGGCCGCCCAGACGCCCACCCCCACCCCGGGTACCAAGATGGCGGCTGCCAGGGCCCACGCCAAACGGCGCTGATGAGGAGCAAGGGCGGGCGCGTTCGCTCGCAGCGCTTCGTAGTCGGGCGGCATAACCACCAGATCCTGGGGGTCGACCACCCCGCTTTGTGGCTTGAGGTTGCCCAGAAATAGTGCGCACGGGTTATGCGGAGCCCGACGCATCGCGATCGCAGGTTGGTCGGAGATGCACGTCCAGCCTCCAGGGCCGCCATCTCCTGGACGGCCGCTCCAATGCCTGGAGCACCAAAATAAGCTGTGGCCGCTTCGCTCCGGCGTTCGGGGTGCCGCTCCTCGAGCGGGCCCGGCTGCGATCAGGCTGCGATCGCCGGCTCCTAGCGTCCAGCACGTGAGCGCTCATACCACTACGCCGGAGGGAATTATGGACCGTTGTCTTTTGGTCTCTAGAGGAACGTGCCGTAACTTGGCCGAGGCCGACTTCCAAGGGGACAAGTGAGGATGGGACGGCCCGGATCTTCAGCAAGGAGCTGGCGGCCAGTGAAGGCTGCCCTGGCGTTGGTGGCAGCCATGCTCGCCTCCGGCCTTCACAGCGCCACCGGCGAGGCCGCCGGGACGCTCCCCGGCTCAAGCAGTGCCCCCGTGGCGGCCGAGAACCCGGTCGCTACCGCCCCTGCTCCCGTTGTTGGTAACGCCAGCCCGGCACCGGTCCGGGCCAAAGTGGCAGCGCTAGCCAAGCCTGCCTACGAATTGATTTTCACACCACTGACCGCCCTGCCGGCGCAAGTAAAGGCACCGTCGGTCAAGCAGACGGCGGCCTTCGCCGCCCTCAACGCCCTGCTCAGGGACGGGACGCGCCTTAGCGAGGACGTCATCGGGATGGGGGTCTCGCTGCAGCGGGCCCAAGCCGCCAGCGGCGCCGGTGCACAGCTGTGGTACCTGCGCCAGACCAACGCCAGTGCCGACTACGCCGGGCTCGCAGCCGGCCTGGTCTCGGGCTTCCCCGCCTTGCAGACGAGCATGGCCCGGGCGTTCGTGGCCGACAAGATGAGCCTGACCCTCACTCCTGCGCAGGTGGCGGTGGTCAAAATGAAGCTCCGGCAGGGCCCGCCGGCCGTCTTCATGCAAATGCTCCAGGTGGCGGCGGCACCCTACCAGCGCTCCAGCGCCCCCGAGGCGGCCGCGTTGAGGGCGGCCATCCTCGCCTCCGTCCCGACCTTGCAAGCGGAGCTGGCAGACCTGCCGACCACGGCCCTGGTACTGCCGGCGGTGCTCGCCTCGAGCTCCATCACGACCCCAGAGGTGAGCTTGGCGAGGGCACTAGAAAATTATGCCAACAGCATCTTGCAGCCGGTCCCGGGGGCGTCGCCCGGCGCCGGGGCCGAGCGGCCCGAGCTCGGAGCGGGCTTCTTCCTCGATGGTGAACCGCAGGCAGGGGCGACCGAGGCCCTTGAGAAACTGCACGATGGTCTCGATGGCCTTTCGGCACTGGCCAAGCAATTTGGGGGCGAGGCGGTCGAGGGCGCGGCGGAGGGGACGACCGAACCGCTGGGTGAAGCTTTCGGCTACGCTTTCGCCGCCTCCACCTTCATCGAGGCCGGTGACGCTCTCGCGGTGGGCGCCGACGCCGGCGGAGGAGGCGGGGAAGCTAGTGGTCAGGACGCCAGTGCCGGCTCTTACGGTGACCCCCACCAGATGACCTTCTCGGGAGCCGAGTACGACTTCCAAGCCGCCGGCGAGTTCACCCTTGTCAAATCGACCACGGACGACCTCGAGGTCCAGGTCCGCCAGGAGCCCTTCCCGGGCGCCGGCAGTATCGCCGTCGACACGGCAACGGCTATGCGTGTCAACGGTACCGTCGTGGAACTTGCTGCAAACGCGTCCGACAACCTGCAGCTGTGGGTCAACCGCCAGCCCGTGGCCTACGCCGGCCGCTCACTGGCCGGCGGCGGGAAGATTTCCGTTGGCCCCGACGGGGCCACGGTGACCTGGCCCGACGGGACGGCAGTGTCAGTGTTCTCCATGAGGACCTTTGCTGCCGCCGGGAGGGTGACCTGCAACACCGGCAACGCCATCGACCTGACCGTCGGGGTACCGCCGGCGCGCTCCGGCCACCTCGAGGGCCTGCTCGGGGACCCGGGAGCGCCACCAGACGAGCTCCTGGGGGGCAATGGGGACAAGTACAACATGAACGTGCTCAGCTTGCCATGGGCCAGCGCCCATAACTTTGACGTGCTCTATCACCAGTTCGCCCCGAGCTGGCGGGTCAGCCAGCAGTCCTCGCTGTTCCACTACCCGAAGGGGACGAGCACGGCCTCCTTCACCGATCTCAATGCCCCGAGCAAGGCGCTCACTGTGCGGTCGATGGCGCCCAAAACGGCCGTCGCGGCGGAAAAGGACTGCAAAGCGGCCGGCATCACCAACGGCTACCTGCTCAACGAGTGCACTTACGACGTGGGTCTCACCAATGGTCGCGGCGTCTGCTTGGCTGCGGCTGATGCCCATGTCCAGGCCACGATCGGAGGCCCCAGCGCCAAGGGCCTGCCCGACAGCAGCGGCTCCCTCCCGGCACCCGGCAGTGCCCCGACCACAACCACAACCACCGCTCCGCGGGGGACGACCATCAGCAGCTCCGCGCCGGGCCCTCAGGGGCCGGGCATCGTCCTTGTCCAGCCCGCCCAGCAGGACAGGTTCTCCGGCGGAGGCTTCGCGACGGTATCTGACGGCCAGGGTGACACATTTGTGAGCTGGAGCAACTTTGGGAAACGGGGAGGCGTGTTCCTTTGCACCCTGAGGACTGGCTCGTCCAATTGCCTGAACGGCACCCAGGTTTCCGCGTCGACCGAGACGTCCCCCGCCCCCGGGACGGACATCCATTTGCTGGCCGGGCACCGCTCGGTGCGGGTGCTCTGGTTCGATGACAGCGACGGAGGCGCCACCGTACAGGAGGCGACCGCCACGGCTGGAGGCGTGCCGTCTGCCAGTCACGCCTTGGAGCGGGGACCAACGGCCGGCGCCCTGATGGACGCCAGGACCGGGCCAGGTGGCCACCTGTGGACCTTGACCGCTAATGGGGACGGGACCCAATTGCGCCTGGCCAAGGACGGCGTCGTCGTGGCTGGGCCGGCCGTGCCTTGGGCCGTGGGCTACGCCCAACTGGCCTTCGCCGGTGGTACGGCCGTGATCGCCGTGCAAAAGGCGGGCAGCCTGAGCACTCCGGTCGACTATGCATGGGACGCGGGAGGGAGCTGGACGGCTTTGCGCCCGCTGTCGGGGACCTGGAGCGTTGGCTACGCCCCGGGGCTGACCCAGACAGGGGCCGGCCTGCGCCTGGTCACTGCTACCGCCGACGCGTCGTACAAGCCTGTGGTTTCGCGCTGGACGGGCCACGGATTTTCCGCCGCCTTGCCCATCGGTGACACCAATAACTGCGCTCCCAACAGCGCCCAAACCGCCAGCGACCCGAGCGGGCGCCTCACTGACGTGACCAACGAGTGCGGGATGATCACGGTTGACAACATGCCCACCTCGTCTCGCGCCGCTATATTCCGTTTCGCGGCCAAGGGAACCGTGGCCGGTAGTACCCCCGAGCTGGCGACGCTGCCGAGCGGGCGGGGCTGGGTGGTCTATGCCCTACAGAACGAGACCGGTTACGACCAGTTGGTGGCCGTCCCGGTCCTGCTGCCGGCGCTGACGAGCACCGTTGCCACGAGCTCGCTGGCGGGCGTGGCCCGTGTTAGCGGGCCCGTCTCTTGCCTGCCGGTGGTGAGCACTCCCGTCGCCGTTGCCGCCGCCAGCGCCGGCCATTGGCGGGTGTTGAGCAAGGCCGTCACGCTGTCGGGCATGAGCCAGGGCAGCATCCTCAACGGTGCCCGCCTACGGCCCGGCGCCTCCTACAAACTCGTCGGGATCGTCACCTTCGGCGACGGCCAACGGCGGCTCACGCTCAAGGCGGTGCTCGACTTCAAGGCCTGCCCCGCCCCCTGAGCGGCGGCGCTGTGCCCCGCAACGCTGCCCACGAGCCGTGCGCGCCGGCGCTACGCACAAGGACCGGCTCTAGCACGCTCGAGCATGCTCACCCCCACTCCCAAAAACTACCGGTCGCGCCAGGGCGTGGCCTCTGGACGGGAACACCCGCTGGGTCTGCTGCCACGGCCCTGCGATCGTCCTGCGATCGCCACATGGTCTGTTTAGGGGGAGCCCTAAGCAGGCCGAAAAGGAGAAGAAAACATGGATAGCGTCATCCGACGGAGGCGGCGTGTCGTCACGCCGTCGTTGACTTCGGCAGGGACGCGGGTGGGGCTGTTCGCTCTATCAGCGTCAGCATGCCTTATCGCGGCGGCCATTCCTGGTCCCGGGGTGGCCCAGGCCGCGCCAGCCCCTACGCCCATCGTTATGGCCGGCCACGCCGGCGTACCCTGCACCGGCGTGAGCGACGGCTCATTGGCTTCGGCGCTTGGTTACAAGAGCTTGGCCGCACCCACGTCGTCAACCCAGCCCGAACAGAGCGGGTCAATTTCGGGCACGAGCACGGTTTGTACCTACGGAGCCATGACGTCCGCCGCCGCGGTCAAGAACGACGTCACCGTGGTGTACGAGGCCTTTACCAAATCAGTCCCCAATACACAGGCCGTCGCCCTGTTTAAGAGCGGGCTCTCCAAAGAAGCGAACCCCGGGACCAAGGTCAGTTACTCGTTCGGTACCGTCGACGGTCTGGATTCCATAACTGCCAAGGAGACCTTCAAGGAGGGCACGGCGTCGATTACCGCCGAGTTCATGGCGGCATGGCACGGAGCCAAGGCATGCAGCGTGGTACTGGAGAAGGTGGTGCCCACCAACAACCTGCAGGCTGCTCTCAAGCTCATTATCAATAACTTCGGCATGTGAGCGAGCGAACCTCCCGTTTGACATGAACGCTGCGTCCCAATAGGTCCGAGGCGGCGAGGTGATGCTCGCCGCAGAGCGCACCGGGCCCGGCCAGCGGCCTGGCGAGGAGGCCTCGACAGCCTGCGCGATCGGCTGCGATCGACTGCCCGTACGGTGCCTTAGAGCCGTTCAATTCCACTGCTGCGTCTAACGCCTAGCACATTTCCGGGAACGTTTACGTGCCGCCAGAGCACATTGGTTCACGAGCGTTTTTTGTCTACCTTCCTTCATTCCCGCAGGCACCGGCCGTCTTCGCTCAACAGGGCGGCCTGTTCTGCGGCGTCGACCTCAACATCGACAACAGCAATGAGGTTGGCTTGCCTTCGAGCTCGCCTGCCAGGGTGGCGCCTGGCATGGAGGCTGAACTAGCCAAGAAAGAACGGGCCTTTTGCACTGACGTGTTCGGGCACGCTTAGCTGAGAGTCCCGTTCGGCGGGGCCCTGGTTGGCTGATAATTACTCGCCCGTGAGCCGCCTCTCGTTCGGCGGCAGGGGTTGGTCGGCAATCTCGCGGGACAGGGACAGAGCGCGTTTTCGAGCTGCAGGCGGGCTTAGGAGCGGACCGGCCGGGTCGCGGCCGGCCGTGGCGGCGCGTGCCCGGGTGGCGTCGAGGTCGCCCTGCTCGGTCGGCGCCCCCGGTTGGTGGATGGCTGCTCGGACCGCGCTGGAGAAATCAAGTAGAGCGCCCGCGCCAGGCCGGCCGACGGCTACTACCAGGCGCGCCAGTGCTTCGAGGGCTTCGACGAGCACCCATCGGTCAGCCTCGGGGTCGATGAGCTCAAGACAACGGGCTAGGTGGTCAGCGGCCGCCGACCAGTTCCTTGCGTCAATGTCGAGACGAGCCAGGTTCACGTGCGCCAGCGCGATGGTCGTCCTAGTGCTCGATTGCTCGCCGGCTTTCATCGCCATAAGGGCATAGCGACGAGCGGCGCGACTGCGCCCCAAGCCCCGGGCTATGGCGGCAAGACGGTATGCGACCGTCCCCTCAGTCGGCCGGTGGCCCAGGTCCCGGAACAAATTGAGCGCCTCACCGCCAGTGCCCAAGGCCGCGGCCAGGTCTCCCGCCTTCCAGTGGGCCAGGGTCATCGCAGCCAGTGCATGTCCCCGGGCCAGAGGGTCACCACCGGTGGCAGAGATGGCGAGGGCACGTTCCAGGGTCGTAAGGGCCGCGTCGACCGCTCCCATGTCGGCCAGCAGGGAACCCAGGTGGAGCAGAGTGGTCCCTATCTCGTTCTCGACGCCGGCTTCGTCCAACAAGGTCAGTGAGGCTTCCAGGAAGCCTCGGGCGGCGGTGAGGTCGTCGGTAGCCGCTGCAATGGCGCCGAGCCGGCGCAACGCCCGGCCCTGGCCAAGGGGGTCGCCGAGCTGGGCGAACAAATCCTGGGCCTCGTTCAGGATCGACGTCCCCTGTTCGAACTGGGTGAGCCAATAAGCGAGGTGCCCGCGCCGCAGCTGGGCTTCTGCCCGTAGCGCCGGCCCGGGCGCGGCCGCGTCGATCAGGCGGCCCAGCCACTCCAGCCCTTCGGCGGGGTGACGGCCCAGCCAGTAGTCGCTCAAAGCCACAGCCGTTCCTAGGGCCACCGTCGCCTGGGCGGAGGTCACCCGTGCCGCACAGACCTCGCCCAGGACGGCGCGGACATGGGGCATTTCCCGGTCCAATAAGCGCAGTGTGGCGCTCCGGTCCACGGATACGATCCGCGTCGCCAGCTCCCCTGCGCGGGCCAGGACCGCGTCGACGTAGCGTGCGCGAACGGTGGCCACCACCCCCGAGTCCGCCGTTTGCAGCACATGGACGATGACCGTGCGCAGCAGGTCGTAGCGTGCGGTCCCGTCGCCCCGGCGGGCCTGTACGAGGCTGGCGTCGACCAGCCGGGCCACAGAATCGAAGACCTCCGGCTCGCTAGTGGGCGTAACCGTGATGGCGGCTACGAGCTGGATGTCGGCGTCGGCCACCATGACCGCCAGGGCAACCAGGACCATCCGGTCGTCCGGCCTCAGTCGGGCGACGCTGGTCCCGACCGCAGCCCAAAGGCCACGTCGGCCACCGGCCGCCTCGCCTGCCCACCGGCTGAGGTCGGTCTCGACCCTGTCGGCCACTTCGCTCACCCCGAGCAGACGCAGGTGGCGCGCCACAAGCTCGAGGCCGAGGGGGAGCCGGTCGACCAAGGCGCACAGCCGGTCCGCAGTCGCCACCTCCTCGGGTGCCACCACAAACGCGGGGTCGACAAGGCGGGCGCGGTCAACGAGCAGCGCCAGGGCGTCCTCCTCGGGCAGCGGGCCGATGGGAACCAGCGCCTCGTCGAGCAAACCCAGCCGTTCGCGGCTGGTCCCTAGCACCCGGAGCGCAGGGCAGGTCCTGAGCAGGGCCTCCACCTCAGCCGCCACCTCCCCGGCGCGACCTTCGCAGGCATCGAGCACCAACAGGCCGTCGGACCCCGACAGCGCGTCAGCGACCCCTTGGCGAGCATCGACAGCGCGCGACGACGGGGCGACAACGTCAAGTACAGCGGCGGCGACTGACTGCTCAGCGGGCAACTGCTCGACCGAGACCCACCACAGGGCGGTCCCAGGGCTTCGGGCTGCCTCTAGTGCCATCCGGGTCTTGCCCGCCCCGGGCGGGCCGACCAGGGTGACCAGGCGCGCCCGCGTCCATGCCTCGTCAAGTTCACCGCGCTCGCGCGACCGGCCGATCAGCCTGGTGGCGGCGCCGGGCACACTCGAGCTGGGCCGAGGTCCGTCCCCCGGCCCGGGTCGCTCCAGCCCAGGATCCTGGGACAGGACGGAGTGCTCCATGCGGCGCAACGCCGGTCCCGGTTCCAGCCCGAGGTCGTCGACGAGCCGGCGGCGGGCCTCTGCATAGGCGTCGAGGGCCTCGGCCTGGGACCCCGAGCGGTACAGAGCGAGCATGAGCAGCTCCCAGCGGTGTTCTCGGTAAGGCTGCTCGGCGGCCAGCTGACGGGCCACGCTGACCAGGTCCTGAGACATTCCAGTTTCGAGCTGAGCGGCCAGCAGCGCCTCCTTGGCGCCTTCGGCTACATCCTCGAGCCGCCTCGACTCGATGATTGCCTCCTCGACATGGTCGAGCTCGGGGAAAGGACGGGAACGCCATAGTGCCACGGCGGCACCAAGAAGCGAGCACGATTGCTCGGGCTCGCCTGGCCCAGCATCGCGGCTGGCGGCGATGAGACGCTCGAGTTCCGCGGCGTCGGTTGGCGATTCGAGGCAGTACCCGTCCGCCGTAGTCCTGATGGCGAGCCCGGACTGGCGCAAGCGGAGCACGTTGGTGGCGATGGTGTGACGGGCCGTGCGTGGCGGAGCACCGGGCCACGCCGCTAGCTCGAGAGAGGCCAGCGGCACCGACCGGGGTGCGTCCAAAGCGAGCCGAGCAAGCAAGCGTCGGGCCTGGCGCCCTCCAATCGCTACTTGCTCCTCGTCCTTGACCTCCACCGGTCCGAGGATGCACACGATCACGCCCGAAATCTAGCGGGGCCCGTGGCGGAAGCAGTTCCTCTGTCCACGCGTGAGCTCCGTTTTCTTAGACGGCACGGTCACCAGGAAGGAGCAGGCATTCGTGTTGCTCCTGTTCTGGGCGGTTCCGCCCGACGCTGCACAAACGGACCGCTCAACTTGTACAGCAGGCCCTAGTCGCACGACGGCCCTAGCCCGGCGGGGGCGGGGGCATCGACTCGAGACCGGGTGGTTCGTCGGGCCACACCAGTAACACCGAACACGGCGCATGGTCGACGACGAAGCGAGTGGCGTGGCCCAGGCTGTGGGGGCCCAGACGAGAGCGGTCACCATCGCGCGCCACCACGAGGAGGTCGACGTCTTGGGCGAGGACGGCGATGACTTCGCGCTCGGCCCTTCCCCGACGGTGGATGAGCTCGGCGTCCTGGCGCCCGAGCCGTTTGGCCGCGGCGACCAGGAACTCCAGAGCCCGTTGGCCCGTGCTTTCCTCGGGGCGGCGCGTGGGTCGGTGCCTCGTAAAACCGCGTCCCAGAAGCCCGGCGGTCGCCGCGGCAGTGACTTCATCGACGTCGGACGGCTCGACGTAAACCAGGGCGACTTGCACATCGGCTGAAAGGTGCCGGCCGGCGGCGTCGACGCACCCGCGCCAGGTGCCCTCGACCACCCAGACGACGGCCTTCATGGGCTGCATCATCCCACCAATTTCAACGACGCCCATAGGGCCAGGGTGGAGACAACCAGCAGGGGCGGGACCGTTACGAGGCCCAGACGGAGGAACTCAGAGGTGGGCAGCTCCTCGCCCCGTTGGCGCAGGGCTCTTCTCCACAGCAGGGTCGCCAGCGAGCCGACATAGGTAAGGTTCGGCCCGGTATTGACGCCGATGAGCACGGCGAGCACCACCGCGGGCCCGACTGCGGCCGCCGCCGGCAACAGGAGCAGGACGGCGGGCAAGTTGTTCATCACGTTGGCCAGGACAGCCGCCATTGCTGCGACGGCGAGGAGCGACCACAGCGAGACCTGGCCGGGCATCAGCCGGGCGACGACGGAGCTAAGCCCGTGGAGGGACACCGCCTTTACCACGAGCGCGAGGGATATCACGAAGGCGAGGAACGGGACGTCGAGGGCCAGGGCGAGGTCGCGGGCCTTGGCCCGGTGACGGGCCAGGGCCGGCACCGCGAGGGCGACGGCCCCGGCGAGAGCGGCGAAGGCGGGGGCGACGTGCAGGAGGGAGGTGACGAAGAACCCGACCAGGGTTATCAGCACCACCACGACTGCGAAGACAGGCACGGGAGGGGGCGCCCCCGGATTGGTCTCGCCCCGACCAACCAGGTCGGAGGCGAAAAACCATCGCAGCACCACCCACTCGACTGCGATCGCGGCCAGCCAAGGCAACACCATGATGGCCCCGAAGCGGGCGAACGACAGGCCACTGGCACTGAAGGCGAGGAGGTTGGTGAGGTTGGACACGGGCAGGAGCAGCGAGGCCGAGTTCGCAAGGTGGGTGCAGGCGTAGGCGTGGGGTTTGCCCCGGAGACGCAGCCTGGCCACTGTCGTCAGCACGGCCGGGGTCAGCAGCACGACGGTGGCGTCGAGGCTGAGCACGGCGGTGACCACGCTGGCGACGCCGAACACGAGCGCCAGCAGGGCCACGGGCCTGCCGCCGGAGCCTTTCGCCATCCATGCCCCAGCCGCCTCGAACAGGCCGTACCGGTCGCACATGTCGGCCAGGACGAGCACGCAGGCCAGAAAACCAACGGTGGGCGCCAGGCTGCGGATCTCAGTGCCGGCCTGGCCCAGCGGAAGTACTCCCGAGGCCAGCAGCAAGCCGGCCGCGGGGACGGCAAACACGGCCTCCGGCCAGCCACGGGGCCTGAGGACGGCGCAGACGAGCGTGCAGGCGAGGAGCACCACCGCGAGCGTCTCAGCAATGGGGCTCGGCACGGTGGTAGGGATCGTACGCCCGGAAGGGGCCTTATTCTCCCGGCCCCCAAACTCCCTTGAGAACGGAGCGTTAGCTTAGAGAACGAACTGCAGGGTGTAGGGCCGCACGCCGGAGATGCCCGACGCCGTGCCGGTGATCTGGCCGGCGGCCGTCCGGGCGAGGCTGCTGCTGAGCACGACGGCCCCGGTTTCCAGCTGCGCCCCGGGGTCGGAGACGGTGACGATACCTACGCCCACTCCGGCGACCCTGGCGATGGCAACGGCCACGGTAGCGGTACCGCCCATGGCCCCGGGGAGCGCGAGCGTCCCCGTCACCGAGACGACCGCTCCTGTAGGTGGTTTGACGCTGAGCGCACCGGAGATGGTGACGCCGTGGTTGACGTAGCTGAGCGAGCCGCTGAAGACGAGGGAGACGCTCCGGGCGTCGT
This sequence comes from Acidimicrobiaceae bacterium, assembly GCA_003166025.1. Classification (GTDB taxonomy): domain Bacteria; phylum Actinomycetota; class Acidimicrobiia; order Acidimicrobiales; family Palsa-688; genus Fen-671. The sequence continues at coordinate 31,741 of PMWT01000052.1, forward strand.
CGGCCGGGACGTACAGCACCACCTGCGCCCCTTCGTCCGGGACGGCTAACGGCGTCCTCAGCGACCGGTCGTACACGGCCCGGCGCGCCGGGTCGGACAGGACGTCATAGGCGTCTTTCACCTGCGCGAAGAGAGCGTCGGACCCGCCCGCGTCGGGGTGCACCTTCTTGCTCAGCCGGCGGAAGGCGGCCCGCAGCTCCTCGGCGCCCGCGTCAGGTGCGACGCTCAGGATCTCATAAAGGCTGCCGCTGGGCACTGCGGCCAGTTTGCCATTGCAGCAAGGTCACCGAGTGGGCGGGGAACCGCCAAAGGAGGTCCCCGCGGCCAAGGTCTATGGTCGACGCCGTCACCCGCACCAGTGCAGGACGTGAGCTGGTGTTGAAGGCGACGGGGCTCGGGCCGTCGAGCAAATAGGCCCTCAACCTTCCCGGGCGCCCGCGAGTGCCTACGAGGATCCTTTCTCGCAGGGAGCGGTCTGGGCTGGCATTGATGACCACGAGGTCGAGCCGGCTGCCCGGTGAGACGGCTGCAATAGCCCAAAGCTCCGGTGCCTTCTCGGGCCGGCCCATCTGAGGGTCGTGCACCATCCTCAGGCCGAGCCGCTCCCCGCCGCCGAGGTAGCTCATAAGACCCAGCACTTCCCCGGCCGGCTCTGCTACAAACTGGCGGCCCGTGTGCACAACTATGGCGTTGTCGGGACTGAGGCCAGTTTCGACCATGGCTTTTCCGAAGCTGAGCGCCGCCTCGATCATTGTCTTGTCGCCACCGGGCACACTTTTCCCGAAGGCGTTCTCGGTGCCGACCAGCCTGGTGAGGCCGGCCGGTAGGAAGGGGTCGGAGTCGGCGAGGTACTTCTCGGCCACGGGCACACCGTGGTCGATCCATTCGGTCAGCTGAGCCCCGACCAACAGCCCTTCGTCTAAAGAGAGGTTGAAGTCCGGGTCGGTGGTCGGCACGGGCGCCACCAGCTGGCCGTACTCGGTTATCAGAACAGGGACGTTCCTGCCTGAGCAGCGGCGGATTTTGCTCTGCAAACCGGCGAGTTGTGCCCCTTGGCTCGCCGGAGAGGCCATCAGGCCCTCCTCGTACTGCAGCAGGGGTTCGGCGAAGTTCGCCGGGCTGGCGTACTCGTGGAGCTCCACGCAGTCGTACGGGTACTTCTCGCCCATGACCCGAAGGAAGGCAACGTCGCTTTCTTCGCTCTCACAAACACTTATGTCAGGGTTCATCCTCTTCATGGCTTGGTAGAACTCGATGAAACCCCCGTGTGGGCCTGACTGGTAGCTGGCAGTTATCTCCGCCCCCGCCGGTGGGACCTTCCCGTGGGTGCCGTCACCGAACTCGATCGCTCCCGTAGACTGGCCCAGGGTATAGACACGCGCCCTCGGGCCCGCCCCGGCTAGCCGATCAACCTCGCTCCAGCGCCGGCCGTCCACGTACACCTCGGCCGTACCGGGGACGACGGGAGGGAAGTAGACATAAAACTTCTGGTCCCCCGCCCCTGTCGAGTAGGAAGCGGACGAGAGCTCGTCAGCAAGGGTCCCAACCCTTTGGCCCGAGAAGGAGGTGGTGCCGCCGAAGGCGTACAGGCAGGTCGCCACCTCGCTTGGCGGGCACGGTGCGCGGTGACGACCGATGCTCACGACCCGGCCTGAGCGCCACCCGTACTGGCCGGGGAACAGCTGCTCGTTGCCCACCTCCCAGTAGGGCACGTCATACGGGGCCGGGTGACCGTTCCCGGTCCGCAGGGCGGCCCAGTAGCTGGGCTCGTCGGGGTTGGAGGATGGGTGGGCGCTCTCGGGCGCCGTCATATAGGCCACGAAGTCGGCCGCCTCGCGCGCGTTGCCGGTGGCGAAGTTGACGGTGATAGTGCCCACGGCACCGGTATGGTCGAGGAGCCACCCGAACTCGTCGGGCCCAACCGTCGAGTGCTGCGGGCCGTCGAGCACACAGCAGATGCTCGAGAGCCGGGCGGCCTGCATGCCGTAGGGTTCGTTGACACGACGGTCTGGCTGGGGGCCGATCGCCAGCTCCCAGTTGAAATTGTCGGACGTCGTGCCACCTGGGTAACGCAGCGCCGTCACGTCCAGGCTGCGGAGCATGCGTACAAACCCCGGGTAGAAAGATCCGTCGGTAGCGTTGAAAGCACCCTCGGCGTCATCGGCCCAGAGCAGGTTGGCGCCGAAAAGGTACCTACTGATCGTGCCGAGGTGCCTGGGCCCTATAACGATCTCGCCGTTTGCCGACGGGGACACCCGCGCCGAGCGGCCGGTGGCGTCCGCCCCCGTGCTCTTACCGGGCGAAGCGCTCCGGACGGCCCCGGACTTTACCCTCTGGGCCACTGCGGCCGCGGCGCGGGCCGAACCGGGCATAGCGAACGTGTTGAGCCCGAGCCCGCCCAGGCCCAGCAGTGGGGCTATTAGAACTAAAACCGCGAGAGTTTTCATGGCACGAATGGGACGGACCGGACGCGCACGGGGTGGCGCCGGCAACCTTGTGCGCACGGATGTGGACGCGGCTGGCATTTGTGTCATAAACCGCGTCATGGGCCGGGGTCCGCTGCCTTCAGTACTTTTTCATCAAACCAAGCCGGGCTTTAGCGAGCCAGCCACTCCATCCACGTCCCGTGCGGGTCGGCGCGGGCGACAAGCTCGGTACCGTCGCGGACGAGGACGAAATCACCCGGAGATAGGCTCGTTGCTACGTCGGGGAGGACCCCCACCGCTTCGTTGGAAAGCCAGACCGCGCCCAGGCCCGCCACGGTCGTCCCGAACGCTCGTCGTTTGGCCTCGTCGACATAGGCGAGCACCCCCGAGTGGTAGACGACGAGCGTGGCGCCATGGGGAGAGCGAGCGGCGACCCGGGCGATGTCGTCCAGCAGGTCTCCTCGGTGGATGACGGGCGGACGTCGGCGGGCGGCCTTGACCGCGGCTTGGAGCCGCTCGGCCCGGCCCGCCTCGTCCGGCCAGACCAGACAGGACAGCCACGCCATGTCGTCCTCATCGTTTACATCAAGCGGGTTGAGGTCGATACCTTCTCGCCATACGACCTGGGGGGCCCGGCGTGGCAGCGGTGCGGGGCCACTGACCCGGCACGGCAATGTCGGGGCCTCGACGTCGAGCCCGGTCACCCGGTGGCCCTCATAGTCGTACGAATAGATATCGGGCAGGAGGGTCAGCCCGGCTGCGGCGCCCACCTCAAGCAGGGCCAGGGGCTGGGGCAGGGCGGCGAGCACGGGCAGAAAGAGCGCGCAGCGGGCCGCCTCGTTGGTCTGAGTACGCCGCGCCCGCAGGACTGCGGCCAGCTTGACTGGCATGTCGGTGACCAATGAGCGCAAGGACGCGGGGCCCGGCGGTGACCCGAGGATGTAGCGGGCGGCCGCGAAGACGAGGTTTGGTTGGCGTTTGGGCGCCGGGAGGTCCTCGAGGAACGACAGGACGAGGTCGTCTTCGGCCACGGCGTAGGCCAGCCGCTCGTAAGCGGGCGACCGGCCGGCAGCCTCGTGCATGGCAAAGCGCCGGTAGTTCTCGGCCGTCTCCAGGGCCGGGTCAAGGCCGTTCATGCCGTTGCGGCCATGAGCTTCGGGACGGCCGCCACGGCTCCAGCTTGCCAGGACCTGGCCCCGTCCACGGTCGGTCGGCGAAGAGGGCAAGGTGGGCGTTGGTTGTCGATGAGTTGAGGCGCCCTATAGCGTCTCGACAACCGATGGCGACCTATGCACTGGTCCATGGCGCGGGGGCGAGCTCGTGGTACTGGCACCTGGTGAAACCCGAGCTGGAAGCGTTCGGCCACTACGTGGTGGCTCCGGACCTGCCCTGTGACGATGACGCCGCCGGGCTCTGTGAGTACGCGGACGTCATAGTCGATGCCATTGGCGGCCGCTCCCAGGTGGTCCTGGTCGCCCAGTCGCTGGCTGGGCTCACCGCGCCTCTGGTTGCGGCGCGGGCCCCCGTCGAGGTCTTCTGTCACGACCTGACCGCGAAGCTGGCGGCCGAGGCGGGCCGTCACACCCGGGACCAGTCGCTGGGCCCGTTCCAAAAGCCCTGGCCGCTGCCCGGCTGGCCCGACGTGCCGACACGTTTTCTGGCGTGCACGGACGACCGCTTTTTCCCTCTCGAGTTCCAGCGCCGGGTCGTGCGAGAACGCCTGGGCATCGTGCCCGACGAGATGGACGGTGGTCACCTGCCCGCCCTCGGTCACCCTCACGAGCTCGTGCAACGGCTCGAGGCCTACCGGGCCGAGCTGGTGGGAAGACAAGAGCGCTCAGGGCGCTCAAGATAGGGAGGCCCAGGTGTCAGCCGAGGAAGTGGACCGCTACCTTTCGGAAATAGAAGAGCCGAAGCGCACTACCTTGCAGGAACTGCGCGAGTCGGTCCTTAGGGTCGTCCCCGAAGCCGAGGAGTGCATCTCGTACGGCATGCCCGCCTTCCGGGTCAATGGAAAAGTCGTCGCCGGTTTCGCCGCCTTCAAGAACCACCTGAGCTACTTGCCTCATAGCGGGTCTGTCCTGCACGAGCTCGGTAAGGACCTGGACGGTTATTCGATGTCCAAGGGCGCCTTACGCTTCCCGATCGACCAAGCACTACCCGACGAACTGGTCGAGAAGTTGGTCACCGTCCGCCTCCGACATCTTCGTGAGGCCGGGTGAGCCGAGCGTCCCCTTCGTCCACGTCCTAGGGGGCCCCTGCGTCTCGCAGGGCTGCCAGCCGTGGCCTGCGTCTCCCAGGGGCTGCCAGTCATGGCGCTGCGGGCAGGCCTACCTCAATATTGACTAATTCCATAGCATTGGTCAAACTGATAGTAATGCTAGATACTGTCATCGGAGAGGTAGCTGCGTTAGGCGTAACGCCGGCACTGCGGCCGTGGGCCGAGCCGTCCCCGTCGGTGCCGCTCCGCCAGCTCCTGAGCCTGGCCCGAGCGCACGCGGCCCGGGTGAAGACGTGGGCGCCGCGCTCGGAGCGCCCACTGGAGCAGCGTAGGTACGAGTTGCTGGACCGGACGGCGGACGTCGAGGTATGGCTTATCCATTGGCCGACCGACGGTGGCCTGGTCCTCCACGACCACGGCGGTTCGGCCGGCGCCTTCCATGTCGTGGCCGGGGCCCTCGACGAGACGAGCACGGCCCTGGGGGGACGGGTATTGCGCCAGCAACGACTCCGCCGGAACGAGGGCAAATCGTTCGGCCCCAGCTACGTCCACAGCGTGGTCAACTCCGAGCGAGCGGCGGCGACGAGTGTGCATGCTTATTCGCCCCCGCTCACCTCGATGGGCTTTTACCAGTCGACGCCCGGCGGCCTTGTCCTCGACCGAGTGGAGACCCATTGGGAGGGCGCACCGTGACCGACGAGCTTGCGGCTAGGAGCCCTACGGTCAACGCGCCTACGGTCAACGGGCCGGCCTTGATCCGAGTGGACGAACTGCTGGAGCGGGCCCGAGCCGGCTACCAGCGGGCTGAGGCCCGCGAGGCCGCCCGGCTTGCTGTGTCGGGCGCGCTGCTCGTCGACATCCGCCCGCCGGCCCAACGAGCTGAGTTCGGCGAGATCCCTGGGGCACTGATTATCGAGCGCAACGTTCTCGAATGGCGGCTAGACCCGACAAGCCCGTACCGCCACCCGGCCGTCACCGGCCCCGACCAAAGCATCGTCATCTTTTGCCAAGCGGGCTACGCGTCCAGCCTGGCGGCGGTCTCCCTTCAGCAGCTGGGCCTCAGCCATGCCACAGACCTGGTCGGCGGTTTCGAGGCCTGGGAGCAATCGGGACTTCCCGTAACCAATAGCCAGCCCCGACCGGGCGCGGACGCGGCGGCCACGGCTGCCGCCCAAGGGGGTGGCCCGTGAGCGCCGCCCTGTCCTGGTCGAGAACGAGTTCGAGGATCTGGTCGACCACGCGAGGGCGGCGGGACGCGGGGGAGTTCGCGGTGGCCTCGCAATCCCTGGTGGTCGAGGCGCGGGCCCTCGCCGGCCCCGTGTCTTACGAGCTGGCCAGCACCTCCAAGGCCGAGGGGATAGAGGACAGGACCTCTATGGCGCCGCTCTCGGCTCGTCGCCTGGCGGAGATGGTGGACCTCGGGGCCCGGGACGCCTACGAGCGGGTACGCCACCTGGTGCCCTTCACCGCCCCGGGCCAAGCGCCTCCCGAGGATCTCGAGCCTCTCGTAGAGGCCGTCCGCAGTGGCGAGATCGCGCTCGTACTGAGCCCGGCAGGATAGGCCCAAAGGGCACGAGTAACGGGCGGAAACCTCTAGGCCGAAATCCTAGGCATTGCCTAACGTTTCCTAGTGCCAACCCCAGCTGAGGGCGCCTAAATCGTCAACGCCTTGCCCCGGGGCGCTTACGGCCCTAGACTCGCGAGAGCAAGCTACTGGTCAGCGAAGTCCGGTGCGAAACCGGCGCTGTCCCGCAACTGTCGTCCCTCGGTCAACTCCGGTCGAGGGCTTAGCCAGGTCGCCTGGCCGGTAGCGAGCGACCAAGCACGTCGAGGCAACGCGCGGTCGCAGGGCGGAGCCCTGTCTCCCAGGCACACACCTCGGCCATAAGGAGGAGTGCCATGAAGAGATCTTGGGCAGGATATTTTCTCGCCCGCGTTGTCGTAGCCGCAATTGTCACCGCCCTTTTGTCGGCCGCCACCAGTGCCGCCCCTGTGCCGGCTGCGCAAGTGGCCATCGCCGGAAATGCGACGGCCGGCCCTGTGTTCCCGGTAACCGTGCACAGCGGCGACGGAAACGTCACCATCCAAGCCCGGCCGGTACGGATCCTTTGCCTGTCGCCCAGTGCCACCCAGATGGTTTATGCCCTCGGGGCTGGGCCCCAGGTGATCGGGGTCGACGAGTACTCGAGCTGGCCCGCAGACGCTCCCCGCACAAAGTTCACCGGCGCGGAGACGAGCGCTGAGGATTATCTCCCTCTGCGACCCGACCTCGTGGTCCTCTCCTACCCGAGCGGCGCCATCGTCCAGCAGCTGCGGGAGCTCAAGGTACCTGTCCTGGTCCTGCCGGCGGCGACAACGTTCGCGGCCGTCTACAGCCAGCTGGCCGAACTGGCAGCAGCCACCGGTCACGGGGCCGCCGTGGGCGCGGTGGAAGCCTCCATGAAGGAAGACATCTCGGCCGCAACCCATAAAGCGGGCAGTGCCGCCCGAGGGGACAGCTATTACATCGAGATCGACCCCACCTATTACACGGCGACATCGAAGACTTTCATCGGCGCCGAGTTCTCGCTTTTCGGTATGCGGGACATCGCCGACCCGGCCGGGCGGCTATCCGCCTATCCACAGATTTCGGCTGAGTACATCCTCAAGACAAACCCTGATTATGTCTTCCTGGCCGATACCGTGTGCTGCCAGCAAACGCCGGCCGGCTTCGCCCACCGGCCCGGCTTCAGCGTGTTGGCCGCAGTGCGGCTCCACCACGTGATCGGGGTGAACGACTCCGTAGCCTCGGAGTGGGGCCCCCACACCATCGAAACCCTTGTCGCCTTGCTGGCCGACACGCTGCGCTCGTGACGTTGACGGCCGACGCCAAGACGAGCGATAGACAGGCTCCACCCCTCGACGACATCGACGGGCCCGACGCGCCTGCGCTACGTCCTACGCGCCTGACCGTCGGCCATGTCGTTCTCGGCGCCGGTTTCCTCCTGGCCGCGGCCATAGTCAGCATCCTGGTGGGGCCGGCCGGTTTGCCGGCCGGCGCCGTCCTGACAGAGGTCTTGGGCCGGCTCCCCCTGGTCCACCTCCACTCGGGGCTTTCTGCCACCGGGGTCGTCGTGGTGTGGCAGTGGCGCATGCCCCGGATGGTGCTGGGCGGGCTCGTGGGGGCCATGCTGGCCATCGCCGGCGCGTCCTACCAGGGCGCTTTTTCCAACCCCCTGGCTGACCCGTACCTGCTCGGCGTGGCCTCGGGCGCCGGCCTGGGCGCCACCCTGGTGGTCGTGGGGGCACCGGTCATAGGTCAGATCCCCTCCGACCTGCTGCCGCTGGCGGCCTTCGCCGGCGCCGTCCTGGCCGTCACCGCCACCTTCGCCCTGGGCCGTTCCCGGGCGTCTGAGCGCTCCTCCGCCTCGCTGCTGCTGGCCGGGGTCGCCGTGGCCGCCTTTTTCACCGCCGTGCAGACGTTCCTCCTGCAGCGCAGCAGCCCGGGCCAACTGAGCACGGTCTACAGCTGGATACTGGGCGGCCTGTCGACCGCCGGCTGGGGACAGGTGGACCTGGTCCTGCCGTACGTGGGTACGGCGATCCTTGTGCTGCTGGCTTGCCGCCGCCTCCTGGACGTGATGAGCGTAGGCGACGAGGAGGCCACCAGCGTCGGGGTGAGAGCGGAGCGCGTGCGTCTCGTCGTTATCGTCGCCGCCACCCTTGGCACGGCCGCCGCCGTCTCGGTGAGCGGGCTGATCGGTTTCGTCGGCATCATCGTCCCCCACACCATCCGGCTGCTGGCGGGGCCGAGCTACCGACGCATCCTGCCGCTGTCGGTGCTGTTCGGCGCCGGTTTCCTGATCCTCGCCGACCTCCTCGCCCGCACCGTCCTGTCCCCGGCCGAAATCCCGCTCGGCGTGGTCACGGCCTTCCTTGGCGCCCCGTTTTTCCTGGTGGTGCTGCGCCAGGCTCGCAGGCTCGGCTGATGCTGGAGATCGAGGAAACCTCCGTGGTCCTAAACGGGACGACCGTACTGTCGGGGGTTTCGGCCCGGGTCGCCAGCGGCGGCTGGTTGGGCCTGGTCGGTCCCAACGGGGCCGGGAAGTCCACCTTGGCCCGGGCCGTGGCCGGCCTGGTCACGTACGAGGGCCGGATCCTCATCGGCGGCCGCCGGCAAGCGGCATCCGATTGGCGCAGCCGCGCCCGGGCCGTCGCCTACGTCCCCCAACGCCCGGTGTTGCCGCCTTCGATGAACGTCACCGACTACATCCTGCTCGGCCGTTCCGCTCATCACTCTTACCTGGGCGCGGAGACAGCTAAGGACCGTCGGGTGGCCGCCGCCATCGTCGAGCGTCTCGGGTTGCGCACTTTTTGTCAACGACGCTTGGCTGAACTGTCGGGAGGTGAGGCGCAACGAGTCGTGCTGGCCCGGGCCCTGGTCCAAGAGGCGCCGGTCCTTGTCCTCGACGAACCGACTACATCGCTAGACCTTGGCCACAGCCAGCTTGTGCTCGAACTGGTCGACGAGCTCCGGGACGAGAAGGGCATCAGCGTCCTATGTGCCATCCACGACTTGACCCTGGCCGCCCAGTTCTCCGAAAACCTGCTCGTGCTTTGTCACGGTCGCGCCGTTGCTTCGGGTACCCCCGCCGACGTCTTGACCGAAGTCAACATCAGGCGTTTTTTCGGTGCCGAGGTCGAGGTCCTGCCCAGCGCCAGCGGGCTTGCCGTTACGCCCGTGCGACGCCGGGTGCCGGTGCTCACGGCTGCCGTCGCCAACCTCTCGCCTAATGACCGGCACCTGAACGGCATTTGAACCGCATCGACCGGCTTGGCACCCGAGCTCGGTCAATTTTTCAACCGCTCACTATCAGAAAGAGGGAACGATCACATGACGGCAGAGCCGCCCACCAATGCCCCGCCCGATGCCACCCGCCGGGCACCGTCCATCGTCCTGGTCGCCACGGGCGACGGCAAAGGAAAGACCACCGCCGCTATGGGGACAGTCTTGCGCGCGCTCGAACGAGGCTGGGAGGTGTGCGTGGTGCAATTCGTGAAGTCGGGCAAATGGAACTCGGGCGAAGCGGCCCTGCTCACCAAACTGGGCGCCGAATGGCACACCATGGGTGATGGGTTTTCTTGGGAGGTGGACGACCTCGAGCGCTCGGCCGAAGTTGCGCGCGCCGCCTGGGAGGTGGCCAAAGAGGCGGTCAGCTCGGGACGGTACCAATTGGTCGTCCTGGACGAAGTGACTTACCCCATCAACTGGGGCTGGATCGACGGAGGCGACGTCGCCAGGACTATTTCGGGCCGCCCGGCCAAGGTCAACGTCTTCGTGACGGGAAGGGACGCCCCCGCCTCGGTCGTGGACGTCGCCGACACCGTGACCGAAATGACCAATGTCAAGCACGCTTATCAGGCCGGTATCCGAGCTGCCAAGGGTATCGACTTCTGACGCCCCCGTGCTCGGGCCGCGCCGATGACTCGTCGTCGCGGACGAGGCATAGGGCGAAAGCTATAACTACTTAGTCTTTTTGAGGCCGACCGACGGGTCACGATGAGCGCCGGTCCTGCCGCGACTGCCGCTGGAGGCTCTCCAGGGGCGCCGGTGCCCGGCGTTGCGGGGCCCCCCGACCGGCTCCGAGCCCTGGCGCCCATCATCGTCTTTGACGTTGCCGGTCCACTTGCTGTTTATTACGGCGCCCGTTCTGCCGGCATGTCCACCGTCCTGGCCTTGGTCGTGAGCGGGGCGCTGCCCGCCGTCCGTGTCCTCGCCCCCGTCGTCCAGCACCGGCGCCTGGACGCAATCGGTGCCCTGGTCCTGTCCGGGATCGCCCTGGAAACGATGGGGGAGGGCACAGCCAAGGGACGCGCTTTCGCCGGGATGTGGCAGCATGCCGAGTTCCGCCGGGTGTTCCGGGTGATAACGGTCGTGTGGGGTTTGGTTTTCTTGGCTGAGTCCGCCGTCCAGGCCGAGTGTTTTCCCTGGGACCACGGCCCAAAGACACCCCGACTCGAGGGCTTCGTGTGCCGCGGCGAGCCCGGCGATATCAAAGTCACGCTCAGCGCCCTTGGCGCCTGAACTAGTCTCGGGACTAGGTCGAGGGGCCCACCCTTGGCGTGCCCGGGAGGCGTCATGACTTATACCGTGGACTTCGGCACCGTCTCGACCGTCGGTCTGGAGCCGTCGCCTGTCGCGGTCGCGCTCGCTGGTCTTCGGGCAAACGAAGCCCGTTACTTCAAGAACAAGTATGACCATGTCTTCACGGTGGAGCCTGCGAGTAACGCCAAGACGACCATCGATTGGGTGCACCGCATCCTCAAGGAGGAACGCGACATCGTCATCTCGTCTCGTCCTCTTGAGGCTACGGCCTTCGAAGTCGAGAACATCCGAATGGCTTATGTCTTCTACGAGAGCGGCCTGTCGGTCAATGTGATGTACACCGTTGACGACCCCAAGAAGCGGGCGGTCGGCTTCAAGCTCTCGGAAGGGATGGAAGTTCCCGCCGAGCTTGCCTCGCGGTTCAAGTTCGCGAGGCAGAAGTCGAAGCTGGCTGGGACCATTCGCGGTTCCTTCTTCGTGCTCAAGAACGAGTACTGACCTCGGCCAGCCCCACGGGTCGGTAATAACCTCGTGCTCAGCTCATCGTGGAGCTGTAGCTGTCCGTGGCCCCGAAGCGGCTAGTCCATGTGCGTTCTGGCGTGGCCTCACGAGCGGCTGAGTCAGCCCGCCGGTACGGCGAACCCAGCCGATCGGGCGTTGCGTACGGGTGAGACGGGCAGGTCGGTCTTACGGGCGAGCAAGTCGGCGGCCGCCGTACCGGAGGCGAGGTCAGCGAGCCAGGCGTCGGGGTCGAACTCGACGCCTATCGGGTTGACAGCGAAGGTGCGGCGCATGAAAGCGTTGGCGTCTTCGTTGTTCGTGAAGCAGTCGACCTGGAGCTCCATCTGGTTGCCGTCGGGGTCGCCGTAGTAAGGAGACACGGTGATGCCGTGGTGGATGCGACAAGCCGGGTCGAGAACGACCCGGGCCACCAGTGGCTACGTCGCCGGATCGCCGCTTTCGCCGAGGAACGCGACGAGGCGCCCCATGACCCTGTCCGGGCATAACAAGAACAGCTCGTCGTATTGGAGTTCGTCGCCGGGATGAACTGAGGGGGCGCTTGTGGCCCCCTCGATCGTGTTCATGATGATGCCCGCCCGGTGACCAAGGCTCAGGTCCAGAACGTCCCGGGCGCATCGACTGCTTGGAGCACGGAGACCACGGGGGCGGCAGACAGCCCGGCGCCGGAGAGGAACTCGCCCATACGAGGAGCGCCAGAGAAGAAAGTGTTAAAGCTCTCCTCGTTGGGCCACTCATCGATTACCACCAGCTCCTTGTCACCAACGAGGATCCGGTGGCCGATCTGGCCGAGGGTCTTCGCATGGGCCGTAATGTCCTCGGGGATGTCAGCGTGGGCCCGTGCCCACTCGACCGCCTTACCGGGGTCATCGCTCGGGAACCGGACGATCACGACGACGCTCATGGGATGTCCTCGAATATCTCGATGCCGGGGTCCCCGATGACACCGGCGTGCGCCATTGCTGAGCGCAGCTCAGGGTCTGCGGCGAAAGCCTCCGCTTGCTCCACAGTCGGGAAGTGGTGGGTGATGAATACCAGGTCGTGGTCCTTCGGGGAGCGGAGCACTGACTCACCGGTGCACCCGTGGTGGGCACGGATGGTGTCAGCCTCGTTGTAGACAATTCTCCAGGACGCGTACTCCGACACCTTTTGACGTGCAATCAATGTTGCTGACATCAGATCTCCCTTTCCTAGGCACTGCCATGGCTGCTCGGAGAGTAAGGCAGTGCCTCCACCGGGGCCGCTGTCTAGCTCTTAGGGAGACCATAACACCTAGATAGGTCAGGTGCTCTGGGTGGCGGTCGGTGCGCCTCAGACGCGGTACCTCAGATCCTCAAACAGCGACCGGCCCTGGCCGAGCACGATCGCAGACCATGACGCGCAGCTCGTCGAGGAGACACGTTCATGGGTTCTCCTCACTGGTAGCGGCTTCGTCGTGCAGGAGGTTGCCCAATCGATCGAGCCGGGGTTCCGAGCCTTGACGCCGGTCGGTGATCCACTGCTCGGCCGCGGTCATCGCCGCCGGCTCTATCCGGCACATGCGCGTCCTGCCGACTTTCCGGGTCTTCACGACACCGCACGCCTCGAGTACCTGAACATGCTGGACCACGGCCGCCAGGGACATGGCGAGAGGACGCGCCAGTTCGCTTATGGAAGCAGGGCCCAAGGTGAGGCGTTCCACCATGGATCGCCTGCTGCGATCAGCCAGCGCGTGGAAGGTCCGATCGAGGTCGATCGTTTGGTCAAGTATGTACTTGAGTTTAGAAGCCGCCCACATCAATAGTCAAGTGGAGACTTGACTATTCCAGGCAAGGGTTCGGAGCGACGGCCACCTAACGTGGTCGATGGAGGCGAAGGCTCGCCATTTGTAAGTAAAAGATCTAACTAACTCGGTGTCGGGTCTCGCCTTCGTCGACAGCGACGCCGCTATAATGGGGTGAGATGGTAAGCCAGTTGCCACAACAGCGCGATCGGGCGTTGTTACGGAGGATGAGCCGGAGGATGATCGTCGATCTCGTCCAGCGCTCCGGTCCGGTCTCTCGCGCCACCATTGCCCGGAGCACCAACATGGCCAAGCCCACGGTGTCGGCCATCGTCGAGGAGCTGGCAGCCGAAGGGGTCCTTAGAGAGCTCGGCGTCGGCGAAGCGTCTCACAGCGGCGGGCGGCGACCGGTGCTCTACGAGTTCAACCAGGCGTCCCACCATGTGCTTGGTGTCCACATCGGCGTAGAGACGACTACAGCCGTTCTCGCTGACGCGCGCGGGCACGAGGTGGCACGGGCCGCCGTGGTCACGTCCCGGGAGGCACCCGCGGACGTGCTCGCGTCTGTCTGCGCCGCGGTGGGCCGCATGACCGAGGAGCGCGGTCTCGCTAAAAATGATGTTACTGCTATTGGGGTCTGCGCGCCGGCGCTCATCGACCCGGTCGAGGGCTTGTTGGTGTTCGCGCCCAACCTGGAGTGGCGGAACGTGAACATCGTCGAGGGGCTGCGGCAAGTGAACGACGAGGCCACCATCTACGTGCACAACGTGGCCCAGGCCGTCCTGGCGGCCGAGTACATGGAGGGCATTGGCCAAAAATGGCCGAACGCCGTATTGCTGTACGAGGACAATGGGGTCGGGGCCGCCATCATGATCGACGGCTCGATCTTCCATGGTGTCCAAGGCTTCGCCGGCGAGATCGGGCACTGCAAGCTCCCTGGAGGGCAAGAGCCGTGCAACTGCGGGGCGAAGGGATGCCTGGAGACCCGTGTCTCGGTCACTGCGATGTTGCGGCGGACCGGGCACGAGCCCAACCAAGACGGCACTCTGCACCAGCAACTCCGGGCGCTGGTTCAGTCGGGCGACCCGCGCGTCAAGCGGGCCCTGCGTGAGGTTGGCAAGGACCTTGGGTTGGCGGCGTCGTGGCTCGTCAACCTCGTCAACCCGGACGCTGTGGTCATAGGTGGCGGGTTCCTCGACGCGGGCGATGCGTTGCTCGACGGGCTAATCGCGTCAATTCGTGACCAGGGCCTTCCTGAGTCTGTCGGCGGGCTCACGGTCCAACGTTCGGTCTTGGGCAGCGCGGCTCCTGTCCGGGGCGCTACGCTGCTCGCGCTCCAGGCATCCCGCCGGAGCCTTCAACGGGTGCTGGGCTCGTTACGCGTCCCCAGCCTGCCTTTGCCCGAGTGATCCCGGGCCCTAGGAGTTATTGGGCCAGGCCCCTTGCGACGAGGTGGCGCCTTGCGATATGTTTGTAACACATACTAACTAACGTTCCGAGTTATAGCGGGCTACCAGACAGGGAGGGACCGGTGGACGATCGCTTTGTACCTAAACAGGAAGACCGCTTCAGCTTCGGGTTGTGGACGGTTGGATGGCAGGGCCGGGACCCTTTCGGCGAGGCCACCCGGGCGCCCCTCGACCCGGTGGTGTCGGTGCACCGGCTGGCCGACATCGGCGCCTGGGGCGTGACCTTCCACGACGACGACTTGATCCCCTTCGGGTCGGACGACGGCGCCCGGGAAGCGGCTATCAAGCGCTTCCGGGCGGCTCTGGACGAGACCGGCATGGTCGTCGAGATGATGACGACCAACCTTTTTTCCCAACCCGTGTTCAAGGAGGGCGCTTTCACCGCCAACGACCGCAGCGTGCGGCGCAGCCTGGCGGGCCGACCCGGAGG
>PMWT01000148.1 GCA_003166025.1 Acidimicrobiaceae bacterium
CAGCTCGACCTAGCCAGACCTCAGAGACCTGAAACAAACAGGACCTACATAAAGGAGGGCACGACTCGTGCTTCGTTCTCTATACAGCGGAGTTTCCGGCCTGGACGCCAACCAGGAGTTCATCGACACGATCGGGAACGACATCGCCAACATAAATACGACCGGCTACAAGAGCAACGAGGTCCAGTTCGAGGATCTGCTCGACCAAACGATCACCGGTGCCACTACCCCGACATCGGCGGAGGGGGGCGTAAACCCGACCCAGGTCGGCCTGGGCGTCAAAGTCGCCGGTGTGGAAGCCAACTTCACCCAGGGCACGACCGAGCAGACGGGCAACCCCCTCGACCTGAGCATTCAGGGCAGCGGTTTCCTCATAGCCAATGCCCACGGGCAGACCGTCTACACTCAGGCCGGCTCGCTGGAACTCGACGGTAGCGGCAACCTGGTGACACCCGACGGCTACCTGGTCCAGGGGTGGGCGGCCGGCGCCGGCGGCACCATCAACACCAGTTCGGCCCTCAGCAACCTGACCATCCCGAGCGGCACGGGCATCTCCGCCAACGCCACTAACAGCGTCACCCTCGGAGGCAACCTGGCGGCCCAGTCGGGCTGGACCGCGCCCACCAGCAGCTCGGGTACCAGCTCGACCGCGACACAAGGCGCGTCCACCTCCGTGACGGTTTACTCGGCCAACGGTACGCCCGAGTCTCTCGACCTTAACTTCGAACAAGCCGCCACTCTTCCCTCGGGCGCGCCCAAGGGAGCGACGTCGGCGTGGACGGTCGAGGGCGCCTTGACCGAACCGGGTGCGACGCCCGATTACACGAGCGCCACTTCGGCGACGCTCTACTTTGACGATGCCGGCAACTTACTCGGCTATGCCGACCAAAAGGGCACCGCCGGCGCCGCCGGCAGCACTTCGTTCAGCCTGTCGGTCCCGGACCAGACGACGGGGGCGGCCACCGGGGCCACCCAGAGCTTCACCCTCGCCTTGCCCAGCATTACGGCCAACGCCAGTTCCGACACGGCGTCGGTACTCAGCCAGAACGGCAACGCACCCGGCACCCTGGAGAGCTACAGCATCGGTACAAACGGGGTGATAGAAGGCGTTTTCAGTAACGGTCAGACCCAGGACCTGGGCCAGATCGCCCTGGCCAATTTCTCCAACCCGGACGGCCTCCTGCGCGCCGGCGACACCGACTTCATCGCCACCGCCAACTCGGGCATACCCCAGGTGGGACAGGCGGGCACAGGAGCCCTTGGCACCATCGAAGCCGGCACCCTGGAAGCCTCCAACGTCGACCTGGCGAGCGAAATGACCCAGCTCATCGAAGCCGAGCGAGGCTTCCAGGCCAACGGCAGTGTCATCACGACTTCGGACACTCTCCTCCAAGACCTGATCAACCTGAAGCAGAGTGGCTAAATAAGCACCGAGGTCTACCGGGCGTCGGCGCGGCGACGCCCGGTCGGCCTATTGCGGCACAGGGTGGTGGCGGGGCACNNGGGTGATGGCGGGGCACAGGGTGGTGGCGGGGCACAGGGTGAGGGAGGCAAGCGTGGGGCCATTTCTTCGGTTTCCGTTTATGCGGACGTGCCCGGAGGGCGGGAGCGCTTGTTGGCGGGGCGTTTACCGCTTTCATTCAGACTCGTGGCCCCCGGGTCGATTCTTGAGTTATGCCGGCCAATGGACTGGCCAGACGAAGAGAGCCCGACGGAGCGGGGAAACATGATCCTTTTATCTAGGCTCAACGGTCAACAGATAGCCCTCAATGCCGACCTGATCGAACGGGCGGAGGCTACGCCCGATACCGTGCTGACGCTGGTGGACGGCACCAAACACGTGGTGGCGGAAAGTGTCGAGGAAGTCATCGACCGCGTGCGGCACTACCGGGCCTCGGTGCTTGTAACGGCTAAGCAGCTGGAAGAAAGCGGAGGGCAAGGCCGGGCCACCTTAAGGGCGCTGCCCAGTCCTGGAGACAGCTGATAATGGACCCCTCCAGCTTCGTCGGCATAGGGATGGCGCTGTTTGCCCTCCTGGTCGCCATGATCATGGACGGTGGCAACCCAGCCGCACTGATCGCTCCTTCGGCGATCCTGCTGACCTTTGGCGGCACCATCGGCGCGGCCTCGGCCGGCATGCTGATGAGCGACGCCAAAGCGCTGCCGAAGATCTTCAAGTCCGCCCTCATGGCGAAGGTGACACCACCCGACGATGCTGTCGCCATAGTGGTCTCGTTTGCCGAAAAAGCCCGCCGCCAGGGCCTGCTGGCCCTAGAAGAGGAGGCCCGTCAGATCGACGACACCTTCCTGCGCAAGGGGATCGAGATGGCGGTAGACGGCTCGGACCCCGAAGAGATACGGGACATCCTGGAACAGGACGTCGACGCCATGAAGGCCCGCCACCGTACCGGAGCGAAGTACTTCGCCGACATGGCCGGGTTCGCCCCGACCATGGGCATCATCGGCACCGTGATGGGCCTCCTGCACGTGCTGCAGAACCTGTCCACCCCGGCGACCCTGGGACCGATGATCGCCGCTGCTTTCACGGCCACCCTTTGGGGGGTCATGCAGGCCAACGTCTTCTGGCTCCCGTTGTCCAACAAGTTGAAGCGGACCAGCGAGATCGAGGTAAGGCGGATGGAACTGCTCCTGGAGGGCATCCTGGCCATACAAGCGGGGGCCAACCCGAGAGTTGTCGAGCAGCGGCTACTTTCCTACCTCTCGCCGAGCGAACAAGAAGCGGCCAAGGAAGCCCGCGAGGCCGCCAAGACGAGGGAGGCGGCCTGAGGTGTCGCGGCCCCCCAAACGCAAAGCCGAGGAACACGAGGAGGGGCCCAGCTCCGAGCGCTGGCTACTCACGTACTCGGACATGATCACCCTTCTCATGGTCTTGTTCATCGTCCTGTTCGCTCTGGGCCAGACCGACATCCGCAAGTTCAATGCCTTCAAGGACAGCTTCCACCCCATCGGCCAGACCGAGGACGTTACGCCTCCGGGCGGGCCCGGCGTGCTCTCCCAGCCCTCCGCCATTGCCATTTCCGAAGAGAACCCGTTCGCCAAGATCAATTCCTCCGCCTCCTCCCAGAGTGGCGCGGCGCGGTCCGGCCAGAAACTTTCCGGCCAGCAGACCGCCGGCCAGAGCCAGGCCGGCGAGTCGACCGAAGCCGAACAGCAGGCCCTGGCCAGTGCCGCGGCTGAGATGGAAGCGGCGTTGGACAAGATGGGCCTGGGCAAGCAGGTCAGCTTCAACTTCGACCAGCGAGGCCTGGTCGTTTCCATCCTTACCGACAAGGTCCTGTTCCCCCTCGACTCGGCGCAGCTACAGCCCGGGGGCGTGGCGATCATAAATGCCCTGGCGCCGGTGCTGGCCTTGCTGCCCAACCAGATCGACGTGGAGGGCGACACCGACGACCAGCCCATCCACGGCGGCCCGTACGCGGACAACTGGGCTCTTTCCGCAGCGCGCGCCGTAGCCGTCGTGGAGGACCTCATACGTGACCACGGCATAAACCCCGACCGCCTTCAGGCCAGTGGCAACTCGGACACGCGGCCGGTCGTGCCCAACAACACCCCTCAACATCAAGCGGAAAACCGGCGCGTCCAGATCGTGGTCTTCTCCACCACCGTCGTCTCGCCGTAAGGAGAGGAAATGGCGACAAAAACCAAACCCGGGGCCAAGGCCGCCGAAAAGGAGGGCGAAGCCAAGGCCAAGCACGGCAAGCGCACGTTGTTGCTGGTGCTGCTACCCGTGCTCCTCGTCGGCGCCTTCGGTTACAAGACGATGATGAAGAAACCCCCGGTCGCCGCGGACAAGGGTGGCCCCACCACCACGGTGGCCGGGCCCACGCTGGAAGAGACCTCCCTCACGGTCAACCTGCGCGACGGCCATTACCTCGAGTTCACCGCCGCCCTCCAGGTGGCGACAGGCAAGAAGTACACCCTCCTCGCCAACAACCAGCCCATCGTCCTGGACATCCTCAACACCCAGGCCGAGCAGACGACCGAGGCGCAACTGCTATTGCCCGGAGGCGTGGCGGCGTTGAAGAAGAGCATCATCCACGCCCTCGACCAGGACTGGCCCGGCCTGGTCGTGAACGTGTTCTTCGAGCAGTTCGTCATGCAGTGAGGCGGGCGCGGTAGACCCGCGCCTTCATCAAACCGTCACGCTCAGTGTCCTCAGGTCGGGCCCACAGTGACCGATGTGTAGGCAGATGAGCTCCGAGGAAGCACAACGGGCGGTGGTGCCGCTGGGCCGCGACGGCCTACCTAAGCCGCTGCGGCGGCTGCGGGTGAGGCCTGCCGGCACGCTGAAAGAAGAACACGAGCAGGTGCTCACCCTGCTGACCCAGAACTTTTGCCGGCTGTTCGCCGCCGACATGTCCACCTTCGTGGGCTCGGAGGTCAACATGACCCTGGCCCCTGTCCTGCAGTGGTCCTGGGACGACTTGCTCAACGTCCTGCCCGAGCCTTATTGCGCTGCTCGCCTCACCATGGAACCGATCGCCGGCACCGGGCTCATGATGCTGGACATCCCCATAGCCATCGCCATAATCGAGAAGCTCCTTGGAGGAGCGGGCCTGGCCCAGGAATCGGTCGAGCCCCTGACCGAGGTCGAGCTGACGCTGCTCAGCGAGCTCCACCAGCGGGCCGCCAGTGACCTAGCCGAATCGCTGGCGCTGCTAGTCGAGACCCAACCTGTGGTCGCCCGCCAGGAGAGCCGGCTCGAGCTCATACGCGCCGCCCCCGCCCGCAGCGTGCTCATCGGCCTCGAGTTCGACCTGACCATGCAGGACGCCGCCGGCCATTTCCGCATCGCCATACCAGCACCAGGCCTACTGGACAAGTTGCAAATCTTCACGGGGACGACAGCGGCTCCCGTCTCCCTGGGCGACAC
Source organism: Acidimicrobiaceae bacterium (assembly GCA_003166025.1). Lineage (GTDB taxonomy): Bacteria > Actinomycetota > Acidimicrobiia > Acidimicrobiales > Palsa-688 > Fen-671. The sequence continues at coordinate 4,895 of PMWT01000148.1, forward strand.
CGGTCGGCTCGGAGGCTGCTCTTTGGAGACCGCCGTACGCTTCAACGACACGCCCCTGGCCTCCCGCCGTGTCGTAGACCTCGTCCCCGGGGACGTGGTGGTCCTCAACCACCGCACCGACGAACCGCTGACGCTGTTCGTCGGCGACGTGCCCTACCTGTCCGTGCTCGCCGGCCGGCGAGGTGCCCAAAAGGCGTTCGCCGTGGTGGGCCCCCCTCCCAAGAAAGGAGCAGGCCATTGAGCGTCGAAACGGACCTGGCAGTGGTCGGCCCGGCCGCCTCTGAAGCCGCCGCTCTCGTCGCCGAGTCTCTTGGTCTGGAGGCGCGGCCGGGCGAGGGCTTCGACCTGTGGGGCCTCGGGGAGGACGGCTCTGGCGAAGCCGTGCCCAAAGGGGCCACGGTTTGGAGCACCGAGCTCCTCGGGCCGAGCGGGCACTGCGGCGAGATAGCCCTGGTGCTCCCCCCCGACGTACCCGTACCCCCGGAGAGCGCCATCGCCACCGCCCTGTCCCGCAGCATCCCGGCCCTCAACGAGGCCGTGGGCGCGGAACGGGTCGGCGTCGTAAAGAGTTCCGACGCCGAGGCCCTGACCGGGGCCCGCCCCGGCCAGCGGGCGATGGCCGTGCCCCTTCTGGTCGGCAGCGCCCTCACGCCCGGAGGCCAGCACGCCGGCCTGCTCGTGGTAATCACCCCGGCCGCCGAGGCGGTGGCCGAGCTCCCCCACCTCGACCCCATGCCCGGCCCGGCCGTGGCCCGCTCGATCGCCACCTTCGGCGACGTCGAAATGAGCGTCAGCGTCGAGCTGGGCCGCACCAAGATCCCCATCCGGGACCTGCTCAATATCCACAACGGTGCCGTGGTCCAACTCGACCGGCCCGTCACCCATCCGGTCGACCTGTTCGTCCAAGGGACACTGATCGCCCGGGGCGAAGTCGTGGTGGTCGACGAGTGCTTCGCCGTCCGTGTCACCGAACTGCTGACGGGCGACTGACCATGACTGGCGGGCGACTCAACATGACTGGCGGGCGACTCAACATGACTGGCGAGCGACTGGCATGATCAGTGTCATCGAGCTGCTGGTCCGGCTCGTCATCTCCATGGTCGCCGTCATGGCCGTTATGGGCATCGCCGCCCGCCTGGTACGCAGGCGCCAGAACGCCGGGCCTCTATTTGCGGCGCGAGGAGGCTCGGCCTCCGGCCCGGCCAACCGTTCCGGCCGTTCCCGGGCCCGCAAGCCCAGAGCCGTCCCGCCCCTCGAGGTCCTCTACCGCCGTCCCCTGTCCAAAGGGGCGGCAGTCTCACTTGTTGATGCCGCCGGGAGGACTTTCCTGCTGGGCGTGACCGACCACTCGGTGACCCTCCTGGCCGAACTGCCCGGCCCGGCGGCAGCCGGGGCGCCGGCGTCCCCCGGCCAGTTGGCCATCGGACAGCAGACGGTCCCTCCGGTCAATCTGACAGACGAAGACGAATGGCAACAGACCGGCCGGATGCCGGGCTGCGAACGGGGCCCCGCTGGAGCGGAGACCTCAGATAACGCATGGAAGCTCGCCCTTGACTCGTTGCGGGAGCGCACGGTACGTAAGTAGCTCCCGCGCTCCACGGTCAACCCTGGCAAACGGAGCGCCATGCAAAAAACAAAGAGGCTCTTCGCGTTCCTTGTCGGGGGCGTGGTGGCGGCGGGCGCGGTGCTCGGCGTGGCGAGCCTGGCCTGGTCCGGTAGTGCGGCCGCGAGCCCCCTTGCCTCCACCTCGCCGACGGGGACCGCCGTGGCCTACCTGGCGGCGGGACAAGCGAGCACGGGCGCATCGACCGGCGCCGTGTCGCCGGTGAGCCCCGATGCACCGGAGAGCCCGCAAACGCCGGCCTCCCCTGCCAGCACGAGCAGCGGGACTTCTTCGGGGGGCGCCGTCTCGGTGAACCTCGGGGGGAGCCTGGGCAAGCCGAGCGAGAGCATCACCATAATCATCGGCCTGACGCTGCTGGCGGTGGCGCCGTCGCTGCTCATACTGCTCACGAGTTTCACGAGAATTATCATCGTCCTCTCGTTGACCCGCCAGGCTCTGGGCCTGCAAAACGTGCCGCCGAACCAGTTGCTGGCGGGCTTGGCCCTGTTCTTGTCGCTGTTCATAATGTCGCCCGTCATCAGCCAGGTGAACTCGGACGCCGTCCAGCCCTATCTCGCCGGCAAGATAACAGCTGAACAGGCGTACACCGAGGCCCAGGCACCGCTAAAGACCTGGATGCTGAAACAGACCCAGGCCGACGACCTGGCCCTGTTCGAAAAGAGCGGCACCAAGCTCACTTCACCGGCGGCGATGCCCATGGCGGCGGTCGTGCCCGCGTTCGCGCTGTCGGAGATGCGGGCGGCGTTCATCATCGGCTTCGTCATATTTGTGCCGTTCCTCGTCATCGACCTCGTCGTGAGCTCCACCCTTATGTCCCTGGGCATGATGATGCTCCCGCCGTCGCTCGTCTCCTTACCTTTCAAACTGTTGCTTTTCGTGCTCGTCGACGGCTGGGCACTCGTGGTCCAGTCCCTACTGGCGAGCTTCCATTGAGCGAGGGCCAAAAATGAACGATTCCTCCGTCGTCGAGATCGCACTGCGCATGCTCACCGTCACAGGTGAACTGGCGGCGCCGATGCTGCTCACCGCCATGTGCATAGGCCTGGCTATCGGCCTGTTGCAGTCCGTAACCTCGATCCAGGAAGTAACGCTCACCTTCGTCCCCAAGATGGCCGGCGTTTCCCTCGCCATCGTCGTCGCCGGGCACTGGATGGTGAGCACGCTCGTCGGGTTCACCGACCAGCTCTTCTCGATGATCCCTCAGCTGGTGGGCTCCTGACACAGGAGCCGCACCCATGACATTCGCGTTCGCCGCCGGCCCTTTCTTCGCTTTCATGCTGGCGCTGGTCCGGGCCAGCGCCTGGCTGGCCTTGGTCCCACCTTTCTCCTCGTCGTCCATCCCCCAGGTGGTACGCCTGGGGCTGGCGGCCGCCCTCGCCCTGGCCGCCGTCTCGCAATTGAGCCGTGCCCCGGGACTGGCGGTGAGCGTGACCAGCCTCAGCACAGCCGGGTTTATTTCCGACCTGGTCCTGCAGGCGGTGACGGGCTGCGTGCTCGGCTTCATCACCTCGTTGTTGCTATCGGTGCTGAGCGCGGCCGGGAGCCTCACAGACATGACGAGCGGGCTGGCCGCAGCGACCATCTTCGACCCGATCAGCGGGACGCAGAACCCGGTCACGGCGAACGTCTACAACGTGATCATGACCACACTGCTGTTTGTCACCGGGGGCGACCTGCTCATCGTGAAGGGCTTCATGACCTCGTTCCGCTCCGTGGGGCTGAGCTCCAAGAGCGTGAGCCTGCTCGGCCCGACGCTGCTGTCAGAGGTCAGCTTCTTCTTCCTCGCTGCGGTCGAGATAGCAGCGCCCGTGCTCGGGGCCATGTTCCTCGCCTATGTAGCCTTCGGGCTCCTGACCAAGAGCGCGCCGCAGTTGAACGTGATGTCGCTCGGCTTTGCCATCAACATCGCCCTCGCCCTTGTCGTCGTCGGCGCTTGCCTGGCCATGCTCCCGGGTGCTGTATCGACACTCGTCGACCGGGCTGTCACCGACACGCTGGGCCTGCTCGGCATCAGCCCGTGAGGCGGCAGGGACAGGCACTCGATGCCTGACCAGGACAAGCACTCCAGGACAGAAAAGCCCACTGTCCGGCGAAAAAAGGACGCCCGCCGGGAAGGTCAGGTGGCCCGCACTCCTGAGCTTGTCACGTGGCTCGTCATCATGTCGGGCACCTTCCTCGCGCAGTACACGGTGAAGACCGCTTACGTCTCCGTCGACAAGCTCTGGTACAAGGTCGGCGACGCCATAAGCCGCCCGAGCATAACGACCGACATCGCGGTGGCCGAACAAGGTGGGAAAGATGTCCTGTCCTGCCTGGCCCCGGCCGTCCTCACGACTATGGCCCTGGCCCTGCTGATAAACCTGGCCCAAACCCGCGGCCTGGTGACTTTCAAACCGCTGAAACCGAGCTTTTCTAAGGTCAACCCGGTCAAGGGCTTGAAGCGCATCTTCTCGCCGCGCTCGCTGTGGGAGGCGGCCAAGCAAACGTTACGAGTCGCATTGTTGACCCTCGTGGCGTGGAAGACGGTCATCGGTTTCGTGCCTGTGGCCACCGCCGCCGGGCCGCTGTCGTCCATGGCCATTGCCTCGATGGTGGCGACGCGCGCGCTTACCTTGACGCGCCAGGTGGCGGCGATCGGCCTGGGCCTGGCCGTGATGGACTACGTCGTCCAATACCGCAAGACGGCAAGACAGATGCGCATGACCAAGCAGGAGGTGAAAGAAGACAGCAAAGCCAGCGAGGGCAACCCCCTTGTCCGGGGCGCCATCCGCCGCCGGCAGCGCCAGATGGCCCGTAACCGGATGTTGGCCGCGGTGGCCAGAGCGGACGCCGTCGTGCTGAACCCCACCCACTTCGCCGTCGCCGTAAGCTACGTCCGAGGCCAAGGCGCCCCGAAGGTGGTCGCCAAAGGGGTCGACTTCCTGGCCCTGCGCATCCGGGAGGAAGCCACCGTCCACAGGGTGCCGCTGGTGGAGGACCCGCCTCTGGCCCGGGCGCTGTACGTGGCGTGCGAGGTCGAACAGGAAATACCCACCGCGCTCTACGAGGCTGTCGCCCGTCTGCTCACCTTCATCTACTCGCTAAAAGCGTCCGGTCGGGCCACGCGCATCGACGGTGCACCGCACAAGCCTGCCGCCCCCCTTCTCGCCTTGAGCTCATCTTCGCCGTTTGAGCGCCGATAGGCCCCTAGCCAGTCAGCATGGACGCGACCCGCGGGCCCACGGAGCAGGGCCTGACCAAACCTATTTGTGGAAGGGCCGGAGAGCTCCGAGTTGCGTAGCAACCGCTTGACTTTGGTGGGTGTCCCCACGGCCATGGTCGGCGTGGTGGTCATGCTCGTCGTGCCCCTGCCGACCCAGCTCATCGACCTACTGATCACCCTCAACCTGGTGGGTGCGGTCGTCATCATGCTGACGTGCATGTACGTGAAGCGGGCCCTCGAGTTCTCCGTTTTCCCCTCCCTGTTGCTGATCGCCACCATGTACCGCCTGGCCCTCAACGTGAGCGTGACCCGCCAGGTCCTTCTCCACGCCAAAGCGGGCAACGTCGTTGCCGCCTTCGGTCACTTTGTGATCGGGGGCTCCGTCGTCGTGGGCCTGGTGGTGTTCCTCATCATCGTCGTGATCCAGTTCGTCGTGATCACCAACGGTGCCGGCCGGGTGGCCGAGGTGGCGGCCCGCTTCACCCTCGACGGCATGCCCGGCAAGCAGATGGCCATAGACGCCGATCTCAACGGCGGGCTCATCAACAAAGATGAGGCCCGGCGGCGGCGCCGGGAGGTGGCCGCCGAAGCCGACTTCTACGGGGCCATGGACGGGGCCTCCAAGTTCGTCCGTGGCGACGCCATCGCCGCCATGGTGATCATGGCCATCAACCTGGTGGGCGGCTTGGCGATCGGCCTGTTCCAGGACCACGACAGCTTCAGCCAGGCCATCAACACCTACAGCCTCCTCTCCGTGGGCGACGGCCTGGCCGCCCAACTTCCTGCCTTGCTCATCTCTCTCTCGACCGGCATCATCGTGACCCGGGCGGGCACCGAATCTGACCTGGGCAGCGATCTCGTCCTACAAATCCTCAACCAGCGCCGTGCCTTGCGCATCGCGGCGGCCGGGGTGACGCTGCTCGCCTTCATCCCCGGGCTGCCCAAGGTCCCCTTCATCCTGGTCGGGGTGGCGGTCTGGTTCGCCGCGTCGCGCCTGCCGAGCGACAACGCCTTGCGAGACGGTTCCAAAGACCAGGCCGCGGCCGAGGTCCCGGCCCCCCCGTCCCCCGACTCCCCCGAGGGGCTGGCCCGCGACATGAAGGTCGACCCCCTGGAACTGGAAGTGGCCTACAACCTGGTCGAACTGGTCGACCCCAGCCGCGGCGGCGACCTCTTGGACCGGGTCAAGGCCCTCCGGCGCAAGGTGGCCATGGACCTCGGTGTCGTGCTGCCCTTGGTGCGGACCAGGGACAACATCGACCTGCCGGCGTCGACGTACACGATCCGGGTCCAGGGCGCCGAGATCGCCCGAGGCACCGCCATGCCCGGCCACATCCTGGCCATTGGGGACATGTTGGGCACGCTCCCGGGCGCCATGACCAAGGAGCCCGTATTTGGCCTGGACGCCAAGTGGGCCCCGGCTTCGGCCCGGGCCCAAGCCGAGCGCATGGGGGCGACAGTCGTCGACCCGGCATCGGTCATAACGACGCACTTGTCCGAAATCGTCAAGCAAAACGCGGGGAAACTGCTCTCCCGGGCCGCCACCAAGGAACTGGTGGAGATAGTGAAACGCAGCGACCCCACTGTCGTCGAGGAACTGGGCTCGGCCCAGGTAACCCTGGCGGAGGTGCAGAGGGTGCTGCGGGACCTGCTCGACGAAGGGGTGTCGGTGCGCAACCTGTCCAAGGTGTTCGAGGTGCTCACCGAAAAAGTCCGCACCACCCGGGACCCCGAAACGCTGGTGGAAGGCTGCCGCCAGGCGTTGGGACCGGCGCTTTCGGCCGGCCTGGCCACCGACGGCCACTTGCCTGTCATAACCATCGAGCCCCTGCTCGAACAGCAACTGAGCGAGGTGCTGCGCACCAGCGACAACGGCTCTTTCCTGGCGCTGGCCCCGGACAAGGCGGAGGCTTTCACACTGGCCGTCGCCCAGCGGGCCCGGGAGGCCGAGCGCGAGGGAGAGATGCCTGTCCTCGTCTGCGCCGCGCCGCTGCGGCCGGCGGTACGCAAGTTGACCCGCACGGCGGCGCCTCGCCTGCCCGTGCTTTCCTACGCGGAACTGGGCTCCCAGCTCCGCCTTGACACCCGGGGAGTGGTGGACCTTGCCCACGCAACGGTTTGAAGCGCCCAGCTTGGAACAAGCGGTCCGCATCGTCCGGGCGGAGGCCGGCCCCACCGCCCGGATCGTTGGCGCCACGAGAGTGCGCCGCGGCGGCGTGGGCGGGTTCTTCGCCCGCGAGCACGTGGAACTGGAGGTCGAAGTGATCGAGGGCTCCGAAGCAGCACCGCCCCGGCCCAAGCCGGCGGGGACGGGCGCGCTGACCGGCGCCTCCGAGGGGCGGGCCCGGGCCGGTGGCGACCGGCCCGGGCCGACTGATCAACGCCATCACGAGCGCGCCGAGCCGAGGCGCGGCGGCGAGGGGCACGGCGACGGTAGGCGGGAGCAAGGGCGCGCCGGCGAGGCCGACGGCGGCGGAGACCCAATGTCCGAACTGATAACCGAGATGGCCGAGAACGGGCCCTCTTCCGTGCTCGACCTGGCCGAGAGGGTCAACACCGAGCAAAACCACTACGCGCTGGCCGAGGAGCCCACTGCGGCGCCCCGACGCGCCGTGGCTCCGCCGGCGGCCCCCTCCCCCACCCCCCGCCACGCGGCGGTACCACCGGCCCGGTTGGCGCCTGAGCCCCGGCCCGCGGCCGCCCCGGCGGGAGCGCCTACGACCACCCACCCGGGAGCCTCGGTGCCTGCTAATTCCAACTTCGCCCTGACACTGGAGCGGATCGCCCGGGAAGCCGGTTTGGCCGTGCCCGAGGAGGCACAGCGCGCTCCGGTACCGGTGGAGGATCCTCTGCCCGGCACCCCTTCACCCGGCACCCCTTCACCCGGCACGCCGGTCTCCCACGCCGGTGAGATCCTCACCGAGCTGCGCCCGGCGGCACCGCCTCCGGGCCTCGAGCGTCAGACGGCGCCAGCGAGCCCAGTGCGGCCCGGGGAGCTCTCGGGCCTGGGCCTGGCCGTGCATGCTCTGGGCCTGCCCCTCCCGGCGTGCCAGGCCGTCCGGTCGGTAACGACCCGCCAGGAGCTGGAGGAAGAGCTGTGCCGGGCGCTCCAACTGGCCCTGCCGCCCCTGCCCAGCCGGCCCAAGTTACCGACCAGCATCGTCGCCGTCGTCGGCCCCCGGGACGAGGTCATGACGGCGGCGCGGGCCGTGGTCGACGACATCGGCGCCTCGCGCGAGGAACTGGCCGTCGCCACTCAACGCCCCGTCTTCCGCAGCCAAGAGCGGGTCCTGGGACCGGCCGAAGAGGTGGCCGAGGAGCGGCGCACCTGGCGTTGGCGGGGCCGGCCATCTGTCGTCGCCATCGAACAGCCGGTCCGGGCCGGGGGCACGCAATGGGCGAGCGACATGTTGAGGGCCCTCGAGCCGGCGCTGTGCTGGGGCGTGGCCGAAGCGTCGCGCAAGCCCGAAGACCTGGCCGCCTGGTCACGATCGCTCGGCGGCATCGACGTCCTGGCCCTGGTCGACCTGGAAGGCACCACCACTCCGGCCGCGGCCCTGGGGGCGGGCCTCCCCGTGGGCACCCTCGACGGCCAACCCGCCACCCCGCAGCTATGGGCCAGCATCTTGTGCACCCGGCTGATGGGATGAACGAATGAAACACAAGAGCATGCGGCCGGCCATCTTCCTGCTCATGACACTGGCCCTTTCGGCGTCCACCCTCCTCAACGTCGTCAACGGCTCCGACTCGGCCATTGGGGCGGGAGAGCACATTGGCGCCGCCATCCTGATCTCATGGCTGGCGGTGGGCACGGTCGGCTACACCGTCGACCGGTACCGGGCGCACGCGTTCAACCACGCGCGCCAGCGACGCCCCGGGTGAAGCCAGGCACCGAGCCCGCTCTCACGTAAAATGGGCTCGCTTAGCTCGCTGGAGAGAAGCTGGAGTTCAGCCTCGGGCGAGGCCGTGGGCGAGGCGGTAGTACGCCTGGCTCCAGGCCAGCTCCTTACGGAAACTCTGGGTGGTCGTCGAAGCATCGATCCGGACCAGTTCGATGCCGGCGATCACGGCCAGGTCCTCGAGCGCCTCGATGTCGACCGCGATGCTGAGCACCGTGTGATGCGGCCCGCCGGCCGAAAGCCACGATTCCGCCGAAGTGAACAGGTTCGGCGCCGGCTTCCACACGGCGCGGGCCACGGGGAGCTTGGGCAGGGGCTCGTCGGGAGGGACGATCTCGATGTCGTTGGCGACCAGCCGCAGCCGGTCCCCGAGGTCGAGCAGCCCCACGACGAAGCCCGGTCCGGGGCGGGCGTCGAAAACGAGCCTGACGGGGTCCTCGCGGTTGCCTATGCCCAAGGGGTGGATCTCGCAGCTCGGCCTGCCTGAGGCGATGCTGGGGCAGACCTCGAGCATGTGGGCACCGAGGATCTTCGGCTCTCCGGGGCCGAAATGGTACGTGTAGTCCTCCATGAACGAGACGCCGCCCGGGCGGTCACCGGCCATGACTTTTAGGATCCGGAGCAGCACCGACGTCTTCCAGTCGCCCTCGGCACCGAAGCCGTAGCCGTCTGCCATCAGCCGCTGGACGGCTATCCCCGGGAGCTGGCGCAACCCTCCGAGATCCTCGAAGTTGGTCGTGAAAGCGTTGAAGTTGCCGTCCTCGAGAAATGACCTCAGGCCTACCTCTTGGGCCGCGGCGTAGCGCAGCGACTCGTGCCGGGCACCCCCCGGGGCCAGCTCGGGGACGACCGTATAGCTCGCCTGGTACTGCGCCACGACGTCGTCGACGGCCGAGCGCGACGCACCGTCAACCGCGGCGACGAGCTCATTTACGCTATAGGTGTTGACGGACGCGCCCAGCCGCCACTGGACCTCGACCTTGTCGCCCTCAGTGACCGCGACATTGCGCATATTGTCGCCGAAGCGGGCCAGCCGCAGGTCTTGGGCGGCATGCCAGCCGATGGCGGCGCAGGCCCACGTACCGACCCTGGCCCGGACGGCCGGGTCGCTGGCGTGGCCGGCCACTGTCTTGCGCCGGAGAGCCAGACGGGTCTGGATGTAACCGAACTCGCGGTCGCCGTGCGCGGCCTGGTTGAGGTTCATGAAATCCATGTCGATCTCGGCCCAGGGCAGGGAAAGATTGGCCTGAGTGTGCAGGTGCAGCAGCGGCTTGGCCAGGACGTCGAGCCCGGCGATCCAGGCCTTGGCCGGCGAGAACGTGTGCATCCATGCCACCACGCCGATGCACTGGTCGGCGCTGTTGGCGTCGAGGCAGGCGCGCCGTATTCGGGCCGCGTCGATGAGGACCGGCTTCCAGACGATGGGGACGGCGATCTCGGGACCGCCGTTGAGCAGGGCCACGATCTCTTTCGACTGCTCAGCCACCTGGCGCAAAGTCGCCTCGCCGTACAGCTCCTGGCTACCGGTGAGGAACCAAACCTCGAGGTTTTCTGATGGCGTTCTCATATGCGGTGCCTCCTGGCTCCCGGGCGCGCGTGTTACCGCTAACATAACATTGGCCCTGGTGCGGGCCCAAACTCCCGCCCAAAAGTCCGGGACCAAACTCTGGGACTGGGACTTGGCACTTGGCACTCTGGGGCGCGGGACCTCACGTGCATGCAATAGGGTCGGCCCCGATGTTCGAGCCCGGTTTCCTGACCAGCGCTGCGCCCGGTGCACCGAGCCTGGTGGTCCATGTCCGTGGCGCCACGGTGAGGGTCGAGGAGGGCGCCCTTCCCTACCGGGCGCACTTCCTCGGGTCTCTCGACGGCCTACCATGCGTCGCCGTAGACGAGCCCGACGCCGGCGTCGGTACGGGCTTTGTCGAGTTGCGCCGCCTATGGGGCCAGGTCGGCGCGCAGGTCTGGGCCATCGCCGGCCGAGCCGTGCAGATCGTGGCTTGGGACGTGGACCACCGGTTCTGCGGCCGGTGTGGTACGCCGACACAAGCCCTGGCCGACCAGCGCGCCCGGCATTGCCCCCGGTGCAGCCTGGACGCCTACCCTCGGCTCGCTCCGGCGGTGATCGTCCTGGTGGAACGCGACGATGGCCGAGTGCTATTAGCGCACAACGCCAGCTTCTCCGAGCCCTTCTTTTCCTGCCTGGCGGGCTTTGTCGAGCCCGGCGAGACGCTGGAAGAGGCGGTGCACCGAGAGGTGCGCGAGGAGGTGGGCATCGAGGTGTGCGACCTACGGTATTTCCGCAGCCAGCCCTGGCCTTTCCCGCACTCGCTCATGATCGGTTTTACGGCCCGGCTGGCCTCGGGCGAGCTGCGTCCCGACGGCCAGGAGATCACTGAAGCGGCTTGGTTCCCGGCCTCCGACCTTCCCCGGCTACCGGGCGAGATCAGCATCGCGCGCGCCCTTATAGAGGCCTGGCGCGAGCGCTCTCAAGAGCGGTAGAGGTACCTCACGGCGGCGATGTCTTCGTCCCCGTGCCCTTGCTCAGCCGCCCGGAGGTAGGCCTGGCGGACAGCCGGGGCCACCTGTAAGTGGATGCCCGCACCTTCGGCCACGTCGATGGCCAAGCCGGCGTCCTTGGCCCCCAGTACCGTCGTCCACCAACCCGCCGCCGGGGCCCCCAGGAGAGCCTCGAAGCGGTTTTTCAGGCCCGGCGCCACCGCTTCCCCGAGGAGCTCGCGCAGCTGGTCGTCGTGCAGGCCGCCCGAACGGCCGACGGTGAACGACTCCGCCAGCGCCGCCACGCCCGAAAGCAGCATCAGGTTGACCGTCAGCTTCGCCGTGCTGGCCAGGCCGGCCATTTCGTAGTAGCGCACCGCCCCGCCCAGCGAAGCCAGGGCGGGCTCGATCAGCTCGAGGGTCTGCGGCCCGGTACCGACCAGGTAGGTGGCCTGGCCGGACTCGATGGCGGCCGGGCCGCCCAGCACGGGCACGGCGGCGAAGTGGTCGAACATGCCCGCCAGCTCGTCAGTCAGCTGAGGCGAAACGGTCGAACACTCGATGTAGGGCACGCCATCGGCAATGGAGCCCCGCACACCGCCGTCGCCCAGGGCGACGTGGCGCACGGCCGCATCATTGGACAGGCACGTGAGAACGACCTCGGCCGCCTTCACGGCCTCGGCCAAAGAGCCCGCCTCGACGGCACCGGCCTTCACGACGTCGGTGGCCTTGCCCGGCGAGCGGTTCCAGACCAGGACTTCGTGGCCACCGGCCAGTAACCGCCCGGCCAGAGCGGCGCCCATGCGGCCCATCCCGAGCACTGCAGTTTTCATCCTCCACGTCTAGCCGCAAAACGGGCCGTCGCGCCAGGTCCGCTCGACCACGCCTGCCGCTTAGGTCACCGGGGCAGGCGGTAGAACACCTCAAGGGCGCGGTCGAAACCGCGATCGGACAGGGCCCAGCGACCGAAGAGGGTGGCCCTGGCCCCCCGGCCGACCACATAGCGCGTCTTAGGCCGGCGGGCACCCGCCGCCGCCACTATCACCCGGGCGACGGCCTCGGGCCCGGAGAGCAGCCCCGGCCGGCGCTCGTACACACCGAGCACTTTCGCCATGGCGGCGGCTTGGGGGGCATAGGGACCGGCGGCCGAGCGCTCGGCCAGGTTGGCGGCGGCGATCCCGCCCCACTCCGAGCGGATCGCCCCCGGCTCGATGACGACCACATCGATGCCGAACGGCCTCAGTTCCGCCCGCAACGAGTCGCTCAGGCCCTCCAGCGCGAACTTGGTGGCGTGGTACCAGTCCCCGAGCGGCTCGTAAATCTTGCCGCCGATGGAGGAGATATTGATTATGCGGCCGGAGCGCTGTGCTCGCATGGCCGGCAGGACCAGCTGGACAAGCCGCGCCGGGGCGAAGACATTGACCTCGAACTGGTGGCGGGCCTCGCTCAGAGGGACTTCCTCCAGGGACCCGAACGAGCCGTACCCGGCGCTGTTGACCAGGATGTCGACGCGGCCGGCCTCGGCCAGGGCACGTTCGATGCCGCTGGTCATCTGCTCTTCGACCGTCAGGTCCATGGCGAGCGTCCGGATACCGGCACCGGCCAGACCGGCCATGCGCTCGGTTCGGCGGGCGGCGGCGTACACGATGTAGCCGGCGCCGTGGAGCTGTCGGGCGGTGGCCTCACCGATGCCCGACGACGCGCCCGTCACTATCGCCACTTTGTCCGTCATGTTGCCTCCCATCTACCGCCAGACCCTACATCCTGCCCTTTGGCAACCCGCCTGGGGGGCTCAGCAGAGCTCAGCGCATGGCGGCGATGACTAAAGCCAGCGCGTCCTCCTGCGCCCAGTTAGCATAGAAATGCCGGTTGGGCTCCGTCATCATGTTGTAGTACCACCAGAGGAAGTAGATGCCCAACGAGACGACGGCGGCCACGGTCCGGCCCACATAGTTGTGCTGGCGCTTGGCTCTCCCGGCGTCGGGGTAGGCCAGAGGGTGGCCGAGCCTCCCATAGATGAGAGCCAGCTCGTACTCGACGCCCACCTCGGCCCGGTCATGGCCCACCAGGTCTTGGTCGAGCAAAATGAACGCAATTACGTGGACTATGCCATTGGCGACCACAGAAAGCACCAGCCAGATGACGGGTTCTCGGAAATCGCCCGTCATCTTTTTCAGCACCGCAAGGTGGGCGGCGGCTCGCTGGAACGATGGGGACAGTTCGCCCTGGGCCCCCCGCCGCCCGGCCTCCTCCCATCCGAAAGCAACAGCGGCGTCGAGCAGTTCCAACCGGCGGGCGTTGTGCTCCCGCATCCGCCGGAACAACTGGTAAAAAACATAGAAACCATACAAACCCAGGGTCAGCAACGTCCAGCCCAGTGCCGTCCAGAAGTTGAAGATGTAGTCAGTACCGGTTCGTCGCTGCCAGGCCTGGAAGAACCGCTCCGATGGCACCGGGACCGGCGGGTACGCCAGGTAAGGCGACGGGGGCGACGGCTGCCCGGACCAGCCCGAGGTCGGGCCGACGCTCATCGCCGCCGCGTCACGTCGTGGCCGGGCGGCGCCGGGTAGCGACGATGACGGCCGCGCCCAGGACAACCACGGTGCGCCTCACCACCTCCAACCCTATTCATGTCAAAAGGGCAAGTAGTTCGACCGGGGTGTGCGCAATAGCCACCGGCCCGGCCCGCTCGAGCTCGCCTGGCGCGGAGTAGCCCCAGCTCACGCCGATGGCGGGGAGGCCCAAGGCGGCGGCACCGCACACGTCGAGATCGCGGTCCCCCACCATGCACACGTCGTCCCGCCCGGCCAGGGCGAGCGCCGTGATGGCGTTGGTGATCACCTCTTGTTTGGCGCGGGCCCGACCGTCGAGCTCGGACCCCGAGACATAGGCGAAGTAGCCGGACAGGCCGAAATGCTCGAGGACCCGCATGGCGAAAACGGTCGGCTTCGATGTGGCGACGGCCATGGTCACCCCGTCTTCGCGCAGGCCCATAAGGACGTCCTCGACCCCCGGGTAGACCTCGTTCTCGTAGAGGCCTTTTTCGGCCATGTAGCTCCGGTATTCCGTCACCGCCCGCTCGGACGTGGCCGCATCGAAGCCGAGGGCTTCGAAGCCGTCATGGGCCGGGGGGCCCATGAAAGCACGCAGCTGCGCGTCGCTCAAAGGCGCCGCGCCCAGGGCCGAAAGTGCGTGGGACACGGAGCTGGCGATGCCCGGGCCCGAGTCGGTCAGGGTCCCGTCAAGGTCGAAGAGCACCACCCCGTACCGCACGTCTCCATCATGACAGGGCCAACGCCTGGCGGTCGCTTGGACAGCCAGGGCGCTAAACGCGCACAACGAGCACAGGCTCCTCTGTATCATCCGCGCCTACCTGCTAGAGGGGCATCCCCCCGATGTCGTGCTCGGGATGTGCTCACGGCAACTGGACCTTGACCAGGACGGGCATTTCTCGACAGCGCTGGTGGGGGTGGGCGACCTGAGGTCGGGCGAGGTCGCCCCTGGCCAGCGCCGGCCACCCTGGCCCATTGGTGCTCTCGCCCTCTGGGCCGCACTACCTGGACCTGGGGCAAGGCCTTCCCCTGGGCATCGAGCCCAGCAGCTATGTCTCGACAAGTACCTTCTTGGCCCCGGGGGCGACGCTCCTGGCCTTCACGGACGGGCTTGTGGAAAGGCGGGGGGAGAGCATCGAGATGGGCCTGCGCCGCTTGGCGAAGGCAGCCACGCGCCCGGCCGGGACACTCGACGACCTGATTTCCAGCCTCATCGACCAGTTGGCTGAAAGCGGGGCTGAGGACGACATCGCCGTGCTGGCGCTCAAGTGGCGGGGCACTCAGCAAACGTCCTGACCGACCTTGACCCGGTACAGCACCGCGGCAGTCCCACGGTTGTGCCTACCTGGCAGGGGCCGGGGTGGTTCCCCGCCCGTAGGCAGCCGCCCATCCGCCCTCTGTCGGGGCCGGGCTGAACCTACAATGTCGCGATGGGCCCAGTACCGGAGAACGACTGGCAACGTGCCGTGGCCGTCGTGGCCCATCCGGACGACCTCGAGTACGGCGCCGCCAGCGCGGTGGCCCGGTGGACGTCGCAGGGCAAGGAAATCAGCTATGTGCTCGTCACTGACGGGGAGGCGGGCATAGACGGGATGGCGCCGGACGAGGCCGGCCCACTGCGCCAAGAAGAAGAGCGCCGTAGCGCCGCCGTTGTCGGCGTGCACCGGGTCGAGTTCCTCGGCCACCCCGACGGCATGGTGGAGACGGGCGTGGCGCTGCGCCGCGATATCGCCGGCGCCTTGCGGCGCGCCCGCCCGGACATCGTGATAACGATGAACTTCGACCTCACCTGGGGCGACGAAGGGGCAATCAACCACGCCGACCACCGCGCCACAGGGATAAGCGTGCTGGATGCCTCCCGGGACGCGGCCAACCGATGGCTGTTCACCGGCGAGGGCGAGCCGTGGGACGGGATCCGTTACATCTACGTGTTCGGCGCCGCCGCCCCCACGCACTTTGTCGACGTGACGACGACCATCGACGCCGGCGTGGCGTCGCTGCGCGAACATAAGGCTTATATCGACGGGCTCGGCCGCGAGTTCGACCCCGACGAGTTCCTGCGCAATATGGCGGGGTTCGCGGGCACGACCGCCGGTTGCGAGTATGCCGTCAATTTCCAGCGTTTCACCGCCGGCTGACGCGCGCCCCCGCTCCCGACCGGGGGCTGGCATCAAGGGCGTCGACGCCGCGAGCATGATGCCATGGAACAACTCGAGGACCTCCGAGCAACGTTGAGTTATATCCCGGAAACGCTGGGGAAATCCTGTTGGAGGCCGGCGACGGCGCTCTTTAGGCGGGCGAACTCGACCACCGCTTCCTCTCTGGTGCGGGCCCCGAGCTTGCGGTAGGCGTTGGCGAGGTGCGATTCGACGGTCCGCACGGACACTGAGAGGCGTTTGGCCATCTGCGAGGCCGTGTCGGGGCCACTCAGAAGGGTAAGCACCTCGGTCTCCCTCGGCGTCAGGCCGTTCAGGAGCTTGCTCGCGGTGGTGGCGTGAGCGACCAGCTCGCGCTCGAGCCGCTTGCGTTTGGTGATGTCCTCGACAATGCGCATCCCGTGCACTACGGCGTCGTTGTCGTCCCGCACCACCGAAGCGATGACCTTGCCGAACACCACATCGCCTGGTCCGGTCACAAAGCGCGTCTCGGTCTCGTAGCTGTGGACCAGACCGGCCGAGATCTGCCAGTTGAGGTCGGTGTCCTTTTTGACGTCGTCGGGGTGGGTGAACCACTCGAACGTGGTGCCCACCAGCTCCTGCGTGGTCCTGCTCACGAACCGGCACAGCGCCTTGTTGACATTGGTGATGCGCAGGTCGAGGTCGACGACCGCGATCGGGAGCGGACCTTCCTTGAAGACCCGACGGAACCGTTGCTCGCTCTCACGCAGCTCCTGGTCGGCGCGCTGGCGTTCGGTGACGTCACGGAAGCTCCACACCCGTCCGACAACAGTGCCGTCCAGTCGTTGTGGCCGCGAGTAGCGCTCAAACACCCGGCCGTCCTTGAACTCGAGCGTGTCATGGCTTTCCGCATCGGGCGTGGCATGAAGTTGTCGTACCTTGGCCTCGAAGATCTCAGGCTCAACCACCTGGGCCATGACGTAGGCGAGGCTGGCGGTGTCGTCCCCATTCTCGAGCAAGGCTGGGGGCATTGTAAACATGTCGACGAAACGACCGTTGTAGCCGGCGACCCTGCCCTCCGCTCCTACGACCAGGATGCCGTCGGCAGTCGAGTTGAGGGTCGCCGTGAGCACCGAAAGGGCGTGGCGCAGCTCAACCTCGGCTGCGGTGCGGGCGGTGATGTCGTGAGCGGAGACCAGGAACCCCCCCACCGTCGGGTCGTCGAGCAGATTGACGATGGTGAGCTCGAAGGGGACGGCCTGGTCGCTGGCATGGCGGCGCAGCTGTACCACCACCGTCACCGGGCTCGCCACCGTCGCCCCTCGCGAGGCCCGTTCAAGCGCGCTCGCCAGCACGGGGCGGTCGGCGTCGGCAGCCAGTTCCGCCAGAGGCCGGTGCTCGATCAGCTCGGGGTCGTGCCCCAGAAGACGCCCCAGGGCCCCCGATGCCGCCTGCACCAGGCCGGCGGCCGAGACGAGGATGATGACGGCCGCCGAGTTTTGGACCATCGTCCGGAGCCGGGCTTCCTCATTGCGGGCCACCTCGAAGCGTCGCCGTTCGGTCAGGTCCCGGAGGCTGAAGAGCACGACCGCCCCGCCCCGCCAGGTGACAGGTGCCCCGATCACCTCTACCAGACGCCAACCTGTGCCCGTCTTCACCCGGACCTCGATCAGCGTGCCGACCTCCTTGCCCTGGACGCTCGCCAGCGACCGGAGCACAAGTTCCAGGTCATCGGGGTGGACGAGGTCGAGCCCGGATAGACCGATAGATTCCTCGAGCGACCGGGTGAACAGGCGTTCGGCAGCATGGTTGCCCCACTTGACCTGCCCTAGCGGGTCAAGGACGATAACGGCGTCCGGGAGCTCGGCCAGCAGCTCCGCCAGTTCATTTTCCCGGGGCAGAGGCGTTCCAGCGGACATCGCACCTACCACAGTGCCCACCGAGGGCTTTCAGCGCAAGGCATTCGATGGCCCATTGAGATCACCCTATGCGTGGTGACGCCGACGCAGGCTTAGCGGTCCGCCCATGGGGACCATCGCCCGCCAGAAGATCATGAGGCCCGTCAGGACAGTGAAGGCAGCACCTTCTCCTGGAAAAGCCGCAGTGGTGTTAGGTCGAACGGGTAACCGAGCGCGAAAATGAAGTGGCTGATCCCCACGTCCAGGTACCGTTGAAGCTGGGCCGTCACGGCTGGCGGGCCCCCGATGAGCCAGGTGTCGCGTAGCTCGGCCAACCCCACCCCATGACTTGCCGCGATCCGGCTGGCGTAGCCCTCGGCATCTTCCTTCCGTCTTGTGAGCGCCAGAGTAGTATGGACCGAGAACTCGATGTCGTCACAGTTCAGTCCGGCTTCTTGTCGCATCGCCTCAAGTGCCGTTATAAGTTCTGAGCATTTCTCGGGTGAGGCGATAACATTGAGCCGGTCAGCATGCCTAGCTGCGACACGCAGCGAGCCTAGCCCCGTGCCCCCAACCGTAATGGGAGGGTGCGGCCATTGGACGGGCTTCGGCTCACACGGGGCATCGTCGAGGTGATAGTAGCGGCCATGAAAGGTCGAGCGATGCTGGCCCCACAGCAGCTTCACGAGCAGCATCGCTTCGTCTAGGCGTTCATAGCGTTCGGCCAACGAGGGGAACTCGAGGCCGTACGTGCGGAACTCTTTCGACGCCCAGCCCGCGCCCAGAGAAAACTCGAACCGGCCTTCGCTCATCCGGTCGACCTGCGCCGCCGCTTTCGCCAGGATGGCCGGGTGGCGGTAGATCACCCCATTTACCAGTGCCCCAAGCCGGACCTTGCTCGTTGCCACGGCCAGGGCGCCCAGTGTCGTCAAAGTCTCAAAGCACGGCCCGTCAACGTCACCCGAAAACGGCAGGAGGTGGTCGAACGTCCATATCGAGCCGTAACCCAGCGCCTCCACCGCCCGGACTGCGCTTAGGTAATCCGCCCAGTTCGTCCGTTGCCCCTGCATGTGAACACCGAAATGAAGCTGCCGTCCTCGGACTTCCATACTTACTCCACTCCCGAACCGGTGAGGCCTCTCATAAAGGCACGCTGGACCGCAATGAAGACCAGGATCATCGGCAGGGTCACGATCACTACGGACGCAAAAATGACGTTTTGCGGTGTCACCTCGCCCTGGCCAGTGGTCCCGACCACGGCCAGCGTCTGGGTCAGGACCTGCAGGGACCCTCCCTCGGCGGCGACTAGGGGCCAGAGGTACATGTTCCAGGCCGTGAGCACCGAAATAGCGAAGTACGCCGCCGTGGCGGGCTTGGCCAGGGGCACAGCTAAGCGCCGGAAGATCGTCCACCAGTTGGCACCGTCGATGCGGGCGGCGTCGAACAGCTCTTCTGGCATCTGGCTGATGTACTGGCGGAACAGCAGCGTGCCGAAACCCGTCTGGGCCGCGATCGGTAGTATCAGCCCCGGATAGGTGTTGATCATCCGGAGCTCGTAAGTGACGATGAAGGTGGGTATCAGCGTCGTTATCAGCGGGATGAAGAGGGAGATGGCGAACATGGCTGTGATCAGGTTGCGGGAGCGGAAGCGCATCTTGGCGATCACGAGCCCGCCACTGATGCACAGAACCCACTGGAGGCCGACGGCACCGACGGTGAATATCACCGAGTTCAAAAAGCTCCGAGGTTGGATGACCTGGGTCATGCCGGAGAAGGCGTCCGAGTAGTTGGCGAAATGGAACGAGCTCGGGATGACCTGAGGCGGCTGTACGGACAGCTGGGTGTTCGACATCAACGAGCCAGCGACCATGTAAAACAACGGCGAGGCCAGCAACAGCCCGCAGATAGTGGCAAAGAAGATCCTTACCCGCCGTGTGGTCCGAGTCGAGATGCCACGGGTGGCATGGCTCGCGCCGGTCATCGGTTGAGCAACTTCGACAGAAGGCGCAGGACGACCAGGATGCCGCCGACCAATGCGATCTGCAGGACCGACAGCGCCGCCGCGTAACCGAAGAAGCCGTAGCTGAAACCGTTGACGAATATGTAATAGACCAAGGTCTGGGTGGCGTAGATCGGGTCTCCCTTGGTGAGGATGTTCACCAGGTCGAACGAACCGTTCGTGAACGACAGGAGGGCAATGATCGCCACCAGCACTGTCATGTAGCGCACGCCCGGCCAGACGATGAAACGGGCCCGGCGGAGGGGGCCGGCCCCGTCGAGCGTGGCAGCCTCGATGACCGAGTCGGGGATGCGCTGCAAGGCGGCCAGGTACAAGATGGTGGCCGTCGGGAGGCTCAACCATACGGTGATGATGTCGAGCGCCGGCAGCGCCCAGGACTGGCTGGCCAGCCAGTCAGGCGGCGTTACGCCGAACCGGGAGATCACGTAGTCGAGGACGCCGTAACCGGGGCCGTCCAGGAAAATGTAGCGCCACACGACGGCCGAGGCGGCAAACGACATGGCTGCCGGTATGAGGTACAGGGAGCGCACCACGCTGACGAAGCGGAACTTGAAATTGATCAACATGGCGAGCCCGAGGGAGATGGCGATCGTCGGGACGACCCCGAAGACGATGAACTTGAGGGTAGTCTCGACCGCCTGCCAGACGAGGGGGTCGGCGAACATCCTGTGGTAGTTGGCTAAGCCCACCCACTTGGGGAACCCGTTCGTGATGTCCCAGGTCGTGAAGCTAAGGGCCAGGCCGCCGACGATCGGTACGACGACGAAGACCGTGAACATCAACAGGTTCGGCCCGATCAGCAGGGCGGCGGCGCGCCCGTCCCGCCGTGAGGTGCGGGAAGGCAAAGGCGCCGCCGGACCTCTTACGCTTACCAGGGGTGGGTTAGTCACCTGAGTCACAGCTGATGCGTCCCCGACTTTCCAGTGAGAAGAGCGGTCCCATCGAAGTAGGAGTGTTCAGAGGCTGTAGCCGAGTGGTCGGGCGGTGAGGCACGACAATGGCCGGCTCAGCATCGAGCCGGCCGTTGCCTGTTTGCTTGTCCAGATCGGGAAACGTTACCCCGCTGGTGTCAGCCGTTGGTGTTAGCCGTTCAGCGCGTAGGCCGCGACCATCTCGGCTTGGAGGTTGGTGAACGCCTTGGCGATGGACTGGCCGCCCGTGGTCGCCTCGGTCACGGCGTTGGGGACGTCGGTGTTGGACAGGGTGAAGACGGTGCCCGGCGTCTGCGGCGCGATGGTGGCCGTGTTGGCGGCGATCACGTAGGCCTCACTGTTGGCCGGGCCACCGGCCTGGGTGCGCCACAGGGCGGTAGGACCGTTTAGGGATGCCACGGCCGGGACGACGCCGAACGTCTTCTCGGCGACAGCCTGTCCGGCGGCCGAGAACAGGTAGTGCAGGAAGGCGAGGGCCAGGGAGTTGTGGAGCGCGTTAGGGGCGAGGCCCCAGCCCAGGCTCCCCCCACCGGTCGGGATGACCTGCTGGCCGTTGGCGGCGGTGATAGAGGGAATGGGGACCACGTTGTAGGCGAACTTGTTCCCAATGGCCTGCTGGAGACCGGGGAGGTTGCCGCGGACCTCGATGGACATGGCGGCCTCACCGGACTCGAAGAACGGCTCGCAGCCGGACGACCCGTTCTTGGCCTGCTGTTGAGCCTCAGGCACGGCGTCGCCGTTGAGCATGGGGTCGATCATCAGCGCCCAGGCATTGAGGGCGGCGGGGGTGTCCAGCGTCGCCTTGGTCTCGCTGAAGGCGGTAACCCCGTAAGCCTTGAGGACGGGGTTGTACTCAGCTTGCCAGTCCGGGCGCTCGCAGATGCCGTACTGGGTCTGCGAGGAGCCAGACCCGACCTTCAGCTTGGCGGCATCGGCGAGCATCTCCGACCAGGTCCACCCGTTTTGCGGGAAGGGGACCCCAGCCTTTTGGAACTCGTTCTCGTTGTACATGATGACGGTGGCGTCGGCCTCGTTGGCCAAGGCGAACACCTGGCCCACGCCGAACGGAGCGCCCTTGGGCGGGATGTAGGACGCTTCGAAACTGGGGAGCCAGTAGTCCTGCGCGTAAGGCTGGCCCAGCTTCAGGTCCGGCGTGAGGTCCCCTATGAGGCCGTCCACTTCAAGGGTCGGGGTCAGGACGTCGTAGGTCTCGTCGATCATGGGCTCGTTGCCGGCGAGCCGCTCGGTCTGGAGCAGGGGGACGTAGGTGTCAGGCGTATTGACAACGTTGGCCGCCCTGATCGTCACGCCCGGGTTGAGCTTCTCGAAGGCGGCGATGACGGGCTGCAGGACAGGCGTGGTAAAGGTGAACACGTTCATCGTGAGCGTGCCGCTGAGAGCGGGCCCCATCGTGGACGCGCCTGCTGCAGCGCTGGTCAGTCCGAACATCAGGCTGCACGCGCCGGCGGCAGCAATAATACGTTTCCCAGACAGGGTGCCTCGGCGGCCCTGTCGAAAACTCTTGGTGGATGCCATTGGCAGTAACCTCTTTCGGTTGTGTCGTAAGACATAATTAGGCGAAGAACGTGCGGTCGGAGAACTATTCCAGGCAAACGGGTAAGCATCGGCGCGAACTCGTAAGGCAGTGCTTCGAGATATCCCCCCTTTCTACGGCAACGGAACGGTCAACGGTGCGGCGCAGCCGGTTCACCCACCGGCTGCGCCTGCTGGCGGCGGGTACAGCGACGGGAGCCCTACCGCTCCATCTCGGAGGAACACGGGTATGCGTTGAAGCGGGGCGGCGACCGTGACCCATTGGCCACCACCGTGCACCTCACGGCTGTACGCGTCGGTCCACTCCCCCCCCTCGGGGAGGTACAAGTGCCGAGACCGGGCGCCGAATTCGGTGACAGGGGCGACAAGCACGCAGGGCCCGAACAAGTACTCGTCCTCGATGTCCCAGGCGCGGGCGTCGGCGGGGAAGTCAAACCAAAGTGGCCTCATGGGCGGCGTCCCGCGTTCAGTGGCCGCGGCCATTTGCTCAAGCACGTATGGTTTTATGCGTTCTCGGAGCCGCAAAATGTCGGCCAGGATGGCATAGACCTCATCACCGTAGGACCAGACCTCGTTGGGACCGCCAGACATGGCCTGAGAAAGTGGGCTGCGGGGGAGACGGTCCCCGTGGAGCCGGAAGAGGGGGCACCACATCCCGTACTGGAACCAGCGGACAATAAGCTCACGGTACTCCGGGTTGCCGGGGTCACCTCCATGGAAGCCCCCGATGTCAGTTGACCACCATGGGATACCCGACAGGCCCACGTTGAGGCCCGCCCGGACCTGGGTCGCTAGGGACTCGAATGTGGCCGGGATATCGCCAGACCACAAAAAGGCGCCCCATCGCTGGCTTCCGGCCCACGCCGACCGCATCAGGCTTACGACGTCGTGTTCGCCGGCGGCGTGCATGCCGTCGTAAATGGTGCGCGCATGGTCGGCCGGGTAACGGTTGAGGACTTCCCTTCCCGGCCCAACAGCAAGGCGAAGGTTCTCGACGTGGCCTGGCTTTAGTTCGGGCTCGCAAGCATCTAACCAGAACAGCTTTATGCCATATTTATAGTAGTTGGCGTGTAGCTGGTCCCATACGAACTCACGAGCCTCGGGGTTGGTGGAGTCATAGAAGGCGACCGGCAGCCGGGCGCTCGCATGGCGGTCCGGCCAGTCCGCGTGATGGAGGGCGCCTCGTTCGGTGGCGATGAAATAACCGGCGTCGAACATTGTCTGGTAGTTCGACGACATCACGCTGACCGACGGCCACACCGACACCATCAGGCGCACCCCCATGGCGGACAACTCATCGACCATGGCTTGAGGGTCCGGCCATTCGCTAGGCTCAAAGCGCCAGTCGCCGAGCTGGGTCCAGTGGAAGAAGTCCGCAACGATGACGGAAAGAGGCAGGCCACGACGGCGGTACTCTCGCGCCACCTCAAGGAGCTCCTCCTGGGTCCGGTAGCGAAGCTTTGACTGCCAGAAACCAGCGGCCCACGAAGGCAGCATGGGCGCGTGGCCGGTGACGTCGGCATAACGGGCCATGATTTGTGCCGGCGAGCCGGCGGTAACCCAATAATCGATCTGGCGAGCGCTATCCGAGACCCAACGCGTTGACGTGCGCCCAAGTTCGACCCGGCCAACGGCCGGGTTGTTCCAGAGCAAGCCATACCTGCGGTTCGACAAGAGGAAAGGGATGCTGACTTCGGCATTGCGTTGTACCAGGTCGAGCACCACGCCCTTTTGGTCCAGGCGCCCATGCGTGTGCTGGCCGAGCCCGAAGAGCCGTTCGTCGTCATAGGCGGCGAAGGACTGTTCGAGCTGCTGGTACCCGTTGCCGGTGGCGGTGAAGTTACGAGCACCTGGCCACCAAAAGTGGATCGGCTTTTCGGCCAGCAGTTCGGTACCACTATCAGTCCGAAGGAACCTGATTTGGCCCGTCGCACCGACCGCGGCGGTTATGGCCCCGACGCTTATCGTCGCTGTGCCACGCTCTTGGTTTAATACTGCTCGCGCTGGCGGTCGTGCCGTAAGGGCACCATGCCCTTCTGACAGGCCGCTGAGCGCGGCCCGGACGCGTAAGGAGTCGTTGCCCCAGGGCTCAATACGTACAAGCTCCGGCCCGGAGCGCCAGGTGAGAGCCTGATCATCGTCGATGAACCTCGGCATGGCGATCTCGTCATCAGCCTGAGGAAAAAGAGACGTCACGGTGTCCTTCGGGTGCGTGATAGTGGTTGGGACTGCGAAAGTTCCCTATCTTCGAGCCCGCCGTGGCGGGTCATGAGCACTGTTTAAACGGCGCGCTGAGAAAAGCCTTCGACCTGGCCCATGGCAGATAGTCCTTGATCGGTCACTCTCGGGGCGACGGCCGCCCCTGACGCGGGTTCAGGCGGGAAGCCTTTTCAAAGCGCCTAGTGCTGTCATCCCTTGCGTTCATGGTGCCCCCCCATGTCCTCAGGCCGAGCCGTTGTGGGCGCCTCAGCCAGAAGCACCGATCGCGTCATAATGCCCCCTCAGCGTGTGGATTTCGGAGTCAAACCGCATACTGACAGGTCAAGGTACATGATGAGAGCACGCAGGTCAAGAGCTATCTAACCGGTTCGACTTCGGATGGCCTTAGGAGCCGAGTTCGGGCCCGCGGGCTTAGCTCACCCCGCCCGCTCATGCGCTTCGTGCCCCGGGGCCACCACGCTCCGGTCGCGCCTGGCACCAGGGTCGTCGAGAGCCCGGTCGGCGGCGTAAGGCGCGAACGGCGCGGCGGCCGTGGATTCGCGCAGGATGATCGGTAGCTGTAACAGGCGGCTAACTGGAGGGTGCGCCCGGTCTTCGAGAAGGCGGACCAAGAACCGTACGGCCTCGTCCGCCATCTCTTCGACCGGGTGGTGAGCGGCGGTCAGACGCGGGGACAGCGCCTCTGGCCATCGGGAGTCCGCCAGGGCGATAATCGAGACGTCTTGTGGTATCCGCCGCCCGGCGCTGGCCAGAGCCTGGTAGATACCCCAAAGAGCGTGGTCGTTGATGACGGCGATAGCGGTAAAGTCGCCGCCCTCGGACAGCAGGTCCTGAGTTACCCGGAGCCCCGACTCGGGGTTGACCTCGCTGTATACGACGCGGCCAGTGATACCGAGCTCGTCGCAGGCCCGGAGGAACCCGTCCTGAGCGCGACGCGCCGGGCCGAACCCGCGGACGTACAGTTCTTCCTCGGTGTTGAACAGGACAATGCGCCGATGACGCAAATCGGCAAGGTGGCGCACAAAGGCCCGCGCTAACGCCTCGAAATCGATGTCGACCCAGGTGTAGCCGTCAGTGTGCGCGGTGCGCCCCACTGTCACGAAGGGGACGCCGGCCGCCTGGAGGCGGTCGACACGTTGGTCCTCAAGCGAAACCTCGAGCAGTATGACCCCGTCGACGCGCTGCTCTTCGATGAGGCGGGCGAAGACCTGGCGCTCTTCAAGCGAGGTTGACACGAGCACGTCATAGTCGGCAGCCTGTGCGCCCTGGACCACACACGCGATGAAGTCGACAGCAAAAGATGAGAGCGCACTTCCTTGGGGAGGGATGAGCAAGCCGATCGTATTTGTCCGCCCATGGGCGAGAGCCCGGGCGGATGCGTTGGCTCGGTAGCCATGCATCTTGATCGCCGCTTCCAGCCGCGCTCGGGTGGCAAGTGACACGGGCCGCTTGCCCGAGAGGAAAGCAGACACTGTGGCGGGCGACACACCGGCCTGTCGAGCAATGTCGCGCATGCTGACCCGAGGGCTGCCGTGCCTTGGGTTATCGGCCTGTACCATGGGGCTCCTTTCATGCCACCTGTCGGACGGCTGGTGTCTGCAACCATGGTGAACGACCTTGGTAACCGGTGGTCCATGATATGCGCTGGACGACTGGCCCTTGACAGATAACAAGTTGGAAATGCAACACGATCTCCACGACAATCGGCGCGGGGAGCCGCTCGCGGCCTTTCGTCCGTCAGTGCTCCGGCCAAGGCTGTTGCTCTGGCAACAAGTTGGACGAGCGTTCGGGCGAGATGACGGGCCACTCGATCTTCACGCGTCCCTCCACCTCGGGGTGCTCTTGTAGCCAGGAGTAGGCGAACGAGCATTCCGGGACGACGATAAGACTGCCGGCGACGGCCGCCTCCACCGCGGCTGCGACCAACCGCCCGCCCTGTCCCTGGCTGCGCAGAGCTTCGGGCACCACCGTGTGGGCCAACACCAGTCTCTGGCCCTCTCGCCGGTACATCAAGCGCCCTCGGCCCCCGTTGGCACCGGCTTCGAAGCGGTGCTCGGCTGGGTTGTCGATGACGGCATCCGGTCCGCCAGAAGATGGCATTGGCCCCATCCTGGCGGATCCCGTGCAGAACGCCGGCAGGGCCGGCGCGGCGGACCTCAGACGAACGGCGCCAGCGGGGCGAGTTGAGCCTCGGTTGGTTCGGAACAGCAAAACCAGGGCTCGGTGAGCCGGGCCCGCTCGCCCTCAGGACCGGCCGAAACCGCCCCCCGGGGCGGTGGCGCCGGTGCTTCGGGCACGTACGAGCGGACCAGCGCCTCGACCTGAGCGAAGGTCTCCTCCGGGCCCTGCCCGATCCCCGCCTCGACCAGGGCCGCGACCTCCACCTGGAGGTGGTCGACGGCCGGGTCGGGATGGGACCAGTTCCAACCCAGCCGAGCCGGGTCGTAACCAGCCAGATGGGCGGTCATGGCCGGTCCGGCCAAGAGCAGCGAACCGTCGGGCACGAGCAGGCGCACGCTGTACTGCACGGGGTCGACGTTGGCCACCAGGTCGTGGGCCACCACGAAGTCGACCAGTCCCACCACGTCGTCCAGCGTCGTCCAGGGCGTGAACGGCAGCCACGACGGTCGCACTTCGATGCCATGAGCCCGCAGGGCGATCACCACCTCCGACATGTCGGCCACCGTGTGGCCCTTGTCCAGGACGGCGAGTATGCGGTCGTTGACCGACTCGAAGGCGCTGACCACGAAGGCGCAACCGGCCTCGGCCAGCTCGGGGAGCACCTCGGGGTAGCGCAACAGGTGCTCGACCTTGATGGTGGCATCGAAGGTGGTCCCCGGGTAATGGTCATGCACGGCGGCCATGACCCTGCGGGCATGGTGGGGGGCATTGAGGAAGTCGGGGTCGGCGAAACTGATGTGGCGGGCACCGGCGGCCACCAGCTGGTGGATATCGGCCAGGACGACGTCCTCGGCCACCGGACGGACGCGCCCGTCGTAGACGACCGGGACCGGGCAGTGCCGGCAGCGGTGCGAGCAGCCCCGGCTGGCGGCCACAGAACCGACGAGACGCAGCTCCCCGTCGACGGCCAGGTGGGCGTAGCGGCCGAGATCAGGCAGGAACCGACGCTCGGGCACCCGGGCGTCGAAGCGTCCCAACTGGACGGCCGCACCGGCGTCGGCGCCGCCGGCCCAGGCCACCACCCCGGGTTCGAACTCGCCGGCGACAATGGCGTCGCCCCGCCCGCCCGCCGTCAGATCCGCGGCCGCCACCGCGTACAGGCCGAAGAAGCAGAGGGGCAGGCCGGCCCGCCGCCCCCTCACGCCACCCGCCACCCGGACGGCCAGGCGCATGGCCGTGTGCATTGGCACCGACAGGGCGACCCCTTCGGCCCAGTCGACATCGTCGACCGAGAGCATGTCGACCGCCACGTCGGCGCAGCGCACCTCGTGGCCCGCGGCCAGTAGAGACGCTGTAGCCGAGGCCACCGACAGGGGTTGGTGGCCCAGCTCGTAGGTGGACACCACC
The DNA here is from genome assembly GCA_003166025.1 of Acidimicrobiaceae bacterium. GTDB lineage: Bacteria > Actinomycetota > Acidimicrobiia > Acidimicrobiales > Palsa-688 > Fen-671. The sequence goes on from PMWT01000148.1 coordinate 32,940, forward strand.
AGGACCTTCACCAATCGAGCCTATGCCAACCGCCACCGGTCGTGCTCGTCCGGCGACGGCCCCGGCGGGCCGGGTGGCCCATGTTCGCCCGATCAGGCGCCGGGACGGACGACGACGTCAAGGGCCGCCTCGGCCCGGCGCAGGGCGAGCTCGACATCCGCCGGCGTCGCGCCCCGCGCGAAGACAAACCCCAGGTACCGGTCACCCTCAGGCAGGGGCACCACCGCTCGGCCGCGGGCGATGCTGATCTCGAGGCCGACCACGCCGTCCACGGCCAGGGCCTCGGCTTGGCCGGACACCCTCTCGAGCACACCGCCGGCCCGGATAGGCAGCATCATCACCCCTGAAGCTTGAGCCTCGCGGCGTAGCCCGTCGAGGCCGGCGCCGACGGCATGGCGCACGATGACCTCCTCGAGGCTGACGCCCGCCCCGAAGCGCAACGCTCGGGCGCACAGGCCCCCGATCGAGCGAGCCGCCACCTCGATGACCACCGGCCGACCGTCCCTACCGACGCGCAGCTCGGCATGTACAGGGCCTTCTCGCAGCCCCAGTGCCGCCACCGCCGCGGCCACGGTCCCGGCTATGGAGGCCTGGACCGGGCCGGACTGACGGGAGGGGGTGACATAGATCGTCTCTTCGAAGAAAGGCCCATCGAGCGGGTCAGGCTTATCGAACACAGCCAACACCTGAAGGGCCCCGCCCACCAGGAGGGCCTCGACGGCCACCTCGGTCCCGGGGACGAAGGCCTCCACCAGGAGGGGCTCGACGGGCCCGACTATGGCCCGGGCCCGTTCGGCGGCGGCCTCGGCCTCGACCTCGTCATCGGCCCGGATGACGCCCTGGCTTCCCGATCGCGAGACCGGCTTGACCACGCAGGGGTAGCCGATCTGGGCGGCGGCGGCCGCCACGCTCTCAGACGGTGGGACGACCCGGTACGCGGGTTGGGCTACGGCACCGGCGGCCAAACGGGCTCGCAGGGCAGCCTTGTCACGGGTGGCAGCCACGGCGTCGACAGGGTTGTGGGCAAACCCCAGACGGGCCGCCGCAGCAGCGGCCACGACCAGGCCCTGGTCGTCGACGGCCAGCACGGCGTCCAGCGCCAGACGGTCATGCAGAGCGGCGATGACCTGCACCGCGGCGACGACGTTCTCCAGGGGGACGACGACGGCCCGGTCTCCCATGGCCCCGGCCATGGCTTGGCGTCGTGGGGAACCCACGACGACGTCGACGTCGAGGCGCCTGGCGGCGTCCAGGAAATCCTTGGCCCGGTAGGTCTCAGTGGGCAAGAGGAGAAGAACGCGGGCCACTCCCCTAGGATGGCGCGCTACCGACCGCGATGGGGACAAAGCCATGACTGACGACGGTCCCGACGAGGCGCCGGTCCTTACACTTACAGATAAAGCGCTTGCCAAGGTGCTGGAGTTGCGCCGCGACGAGGGAAAGGTGGCCGAGTCGCTGGCCCTGTGGGTCGAGATCAGTGGGACGGTCGGCGACGCCTACACATACGACATGTACTTCCAGGCCGCTCGGGACGCCGGGCCCGACGCCTGGACCGGGTCCCAGGCGGGCCTGACCATCGTGGTCCCCGCGACTAGCGCGCCGAACATGGTGGGCTCGGTGCTCGATCTCAACCGTGACCTCCTGGCCGGGGGTATGAGCATCCGCAACCCCAACCACCCGCCGGTGCCCCGGGCCAGCCCGACCATGACCGGGCCGCCGCCGGACCTGAGCGGCGACGTGGCCCAGCGCGTCATCCAGGTGCTCGACGCCCAGATCAACCCGTCCATCGCCGCCCACGGGGGCCGGGCCGACCTCGTAGCGGTGCAAGACGGGGCCGCCTATCTCCGCCTCAGCGGCGGGTGTGCCGGCTGCGGTATGGCGGCGGTCACTCTCAGCCAAGGGATCGAGGTAGCCATCAAGCAATCGGTGCCCGAGATCGTCCGCATCGTCGATGTGACCGACCACGCCGCCGGCACCAACCCGTATTACGAGCCGGCCAAGAAATGACCGGCCAAGAAATGATGGGCAGCACGCCCGGGTAGCGCACCTTCACCTTCATCGAGCACCTTCAGCGAGCACCTTCGTCGAGCCATGAACCGGGCTCAGGAGAAGCGGCGGGCGTCCTGTGCGGCATAGCGAGCAACCACGGCGTCGGTTTCCGCCGTCTGTTTGATGGCGGAGACGATTTCGGCGAGGCTGCCGGCCGGGAGGGCGCAAGTCATCTCGTCCGGGGTCATGCCCGTCCGTGCCCGGGACAGGGCGCAGCCGACACTGGCGGCGGGGACCTTGTCCTGCTTGGCAATTGCCACGATGTGGCACTGTGGCTTGCCTTCGACCCGCAACCCGGGGATGGCATCGGAAAGCACCATGAGCTGGCGACCGTTCACCCGCATCAGGACGACGTCGGGGTTGACGTTGTCAGGAGTCTCAGTGAGCGGTCCGTAGGTGATCGCGCCCGGGCGTTGGGTCACCACAGGGATCCGGCTGACACCTTCGGGCGTGACCCAACCCGAGCCGAGGAGCGCGGCAACGTCGCCGTTGCCGGCAACATCGGCGAGCGTTGCGAGACCGTGCGTCAAGCTGCCGACGCTGCAGTTGCCGTGGTCCTCGGCCACGGTCGAGAACGTGGTCTGTGCCGCCCGGGCCCAAAAGACGCAACCGGCGGCTACACGCCCTCTGCGGCCGTCTTCCGCCGGCTCGCTCATCGGGGCATCGAAGCTCGCCACTCCCGGGGGACGCTCCGAGCTGAAGGTGATGCCGATAGGAGGCGTCGCCAGGTGCAGCGATCCGGTCAGCTCTTCACCCAGGCCTCGCCAGTCCGTCACTGTGGCCACCTCGTCCTCCTTGTGCACCATGGAAGGCTACCGGGTGTTGAGCAAGGCGGTGACAAGTGCCTCAGCGTCACGCGCGGCCCGTTCGGCCCGCTCGTCGATATCCGGTTCTTCGCCGTAACGCACACGTTCGTAGGCGGTGGTCATCTCCCGCAGAGCGAGTTGAGGAACCAGTTCGATCAACGCGACGTGACGGTCGTTCGCGCCGACGGGCCCGATCTCCGTCTCCCGCGCCGTCCCTTCAAAGTGGTGTCGAACCCGCCGTTCGGGATCACCACGTGGCTCGTCAAGCGCTTGGTCAGCCCCGGTAGTCGCCTGGTCCGAGCGGACCTCGCATGCCGTGGCATGCCGCGCAGCGCTGGAGCTCGCAAAACGCTCCCGGCCGAGGACGCTGGGACAGTGACTTCATGGTCCATCTCGGTCGGCCGTCACCTCGGCCGGCGTTTCGTCCACCACCGCCGAACGACGTCGCTGTGCTCGTAGTTGTTCGTCACGAGACCCGTCTTGTCGCCCGAGACATCCGATCCCAACAAGGAGAAAGCCATGAAACAGAAGTCATCGACCCGGCTCGTTCTGATATGTGGCCTTCCAGCCTCGGGCAAGACGACACTCGCTCGCCAGCTCGCCCCCAAGATTCCCGCGATCAGGTTGGATAAGGACCAGTGGGCGACTCAATTGGGTCACGATGTGTGGGACGACGAGTTTCGAGTCCGTCTCGAACGGCAGTTGTGGGCTCTTACCCAGGGGCTCCTGGCCCAAGGTCAGAGCGTGATCTTGGAGTGGGGCCACTGGGCGCGAGTTGAACGGGATGAGAAACGACTCGGCGCCCGGGCCTTGGGGGTGGGAGTCGAACTGCATTACCTCGATGCGCCTCTGGAGGAACTAATCGAGCGAGCTCAGCGACGCAATGCGTCGGGCGAATGGAGCGCCTCACCTATGACACGGGCTCACTTCGAAGGGTGGGCAACAATCTTTCAAGCACCAGACGAGGAAGAGCTCGTGTTGTTTGACGAGCCTGTCACCGAAGCTCGATCCCACCCGGACATGCCGCGGACATGGCGACCGACCCGAGCAGGTGCCCGGGATCCGGGCTCGGGGACTTGGTTTAGAAGTCGAGACTCGCGTCGGTTACGCGAACAGCGAGACGCAGGGGTCTACCAGGGAAGGGCTCGAACTCATACTTTGCATACCACCTGGCAATTCTCGTTGAGAGCGTCCACCACGATGAGGGGCATGGCAACGTGTTCGTCAGCCGCGACTATTTCGCGTACGGCGTCTGCCAGTAGCGCCCCGCCTAGCCCTTGCTTCTGGTAGCGGACAACATCAACAGCGAGCTGGCCCAGCAGCACGCACGGGATCGGAACGTGGCGAGGCTGTCCCCGCCGCACGTCGCTCGGGACCTCCTCGAGGCGGATTGAATGGCTGCTCAGCGCGTAGAAGCCGAGTGGACTGCGCCCATTGTCAATGTCATCATCTACGAGGACAAACACCCTGGCCGAGCCGTGACGAGCTTCAGCCTGTCCGGCTACCTCCTTGAACCAGTATCTAGGACATCCTCCCCGCAGGAGAACCCCGCACGGTCATGGTGCCGTGCGAGCCGCTCGATGAAGCGACTCACCTATGGTCAAACCAAGGCGCCTTCGCCAACTCCTTGAGCCCACTCCTCACCTCGGCTGGCGCATCGAGCCATGTCAAGAAATTCTCAGCGTGCTCCCATGCCACAACGGTCTCCTGGTGCTGCCACAAGACCGAGGTGTGGCGTGGCGCTGCGAACCGAGCCGGGCTGCCGACGTCGGCCAACTGCCACGGTTTGCGCCACTTCTACGCCAGCCAGTTCGGCGAGTCAGTGAAGACGGTACAAGTCCGGCTCGGGCACGCCAGCACCAGCGAGACCCTGGACACCTACTCGTACCTCTGGCCCGACAGCGAAGACTGCGGACGGCGGGCCATAGACGAAGTGCTGAACCGGGACGGCGCGGACATTTCGCGGACATCGGAGGCTTGAGCCGCACGAAGCTCCTGGTCAAGCGGCACGTATTGCGTGAGCCGGCCTGTAGGCGGGATTCCATTCGATTAGGCCTCTGACCATGACTTTTGTCCTCACCAGAGGCCTCTAGTCCTCAGCTAGTCCTCAGCTCGTTCGCGCAAATAGCGGTCACTAACGGTACCCGGCGGTCTTCAATGACCGCTCTTTTAGCCGCTCGACGAGAGTACGGCCCACGCGGACCGGACGGCTTCAGGCAGCGACAAGGGGGTGAGCGAGAGCTTGCTCGTACAGCGGCTCTGGCGCCATGTCGAGGTCACCTGGCCAAGTGATGGTGCCCGCCTCCGGATCTACACGGACCCGCGCAAAAAACGCTGGGTCACTCAGCGGCTCCAGCACCCCCGTCCACCTCTCCGCCGAGAAGTCCACGTCGCCTACGGTGCCGTCGTCGAACAACAGGCGCAGGACGTGGTCACGCAGCACGGCGGCACCGACCACCGTCGGGAGGTAGCTACCAGTCACACCGGCCATGCTAGGGCAGGGGTGCGATACCTACGAGAGGCTGGTTCTGCCGAGCTCGTTCCCAGTTGGCGAGGAGCTCTTCGCGGTGGAGTTCGAGGCACTGGCGCTGACCCGCCGTGAGGCCGAGATCGTGCGCTTGGTGACCACCGGCGCCTCGAACGTAGCAATTGCCCTTAGCCTCGAAATCTCGCCGGGAACGGTGAAAAAGCACCTCGACAACATCTACGCCAAACTGGGGGTCAGCGGACGAGGTGCACTGACCGCGCTTGTCCTCGACATCGTTTAGCTGCTCCTGACAAGGCCACAATGGGGTGGCGCTTGCCCGGCACGATCTGTTGGTGGAGCTGACTGCCAAGACGGACGACGACACGATGACCGCACTGGAGAGTTGGGGGCCCTGGTCTAGATGGCGCTGTCAGGCCCGCCGAGTGACAGCTTCGCACTCAGCGGCTGCGCCGACGACGGCGGGGCGATCGTCAGCGGAGCACCGCCCGTAGTCACTACGGAGACGCCGAATTTCCTCGGTCGAGCTAGTGGTGGAGCAAAACGATCTAGGCGTCTTTCTGGGCACGCCCAGACCTGGGCAGCCGGAGGTCAAGCGACCGGAGGACGGGCAAGAAGGTGACCGAACGGCCAATTGCCGGGGATCTTTCAGATCGCGTTGCTC
>PMWT01000132.1 GCA_003166025.1 Acidimicrobiaceae bacterium
CACGGATGGGTCAGAAGACCCCCGTTTGTAGGTCGGTGCAGCCTGCTCCTTGTCGCTGTGCAGGTCGACCAGGGTGGCGTCGAAGTCCAAGGTCAGCTTGGACGGGGCCAGCCCGGCTGCCCATACCCGGGCCCTCGCGGCTGCCCTGGCTGCGGCCAGCCTGGTGAGGAGGTCGGCGTCGACGGCATCGAGCAGACGCCACGCGGTGGGCTGGGACGCCACCTCGCCGAACAGGTCGGGCTGGTCCCGCAGCACCTTTAGGTCTGACACGCATTCTCCGCCGTCAGCCAACATGACCGCCATGTCGACCAGGACATCTCCCGGGGCGTGCCGGCGGTAGCCCCTCACGATCGGCGCCAATGCCGCCGATAGGTCCTTGCCCAGCCCGGACCCCTCGGCCAGGTCCGCCAGCAACCGGGAGCCGGCATGAGACACCACCCCCTGCCCGTCAGCGGTCACTTTCAACCTCGGATGGCGGCGACTACGCTTCACTTTCAAGGTGACCCTCCTGGTTGGGGTTGTTGACTCTCGCAAGCCAAGTTTCCCTTACCAGGCGGGCACTTTCGTGGACCCCGGCTTCCTCAGACCATCGACGGCTGAATAACCAAGGTTAAGAGTTGATCAATGCCTCCAGTTTCGTGGTCAAATCTCTGTCGGGTTTGGCGTGCAGATTGCGCCTTGCCTCTAGCGCCCCATTGATCGCCCCGACGACAGCTGGCCGCTCCACGTCGATCTCGCGGTGCTCGTAAGCCGCGAACCACGCCTCGACCTCGACCCATCGCCAAAGCGGGTTCCGGACATTCCCAGAAACCGGGGCGGGGAACCCGCCAGGGCCACGCTGGCCCTTGATGAGTTGGTCGACGGACTGACGGGTCCGACCTATCCTGTCAGCGATCTCCGATGCCCACACCAGCTGGTCCGGTTCAACGCGAACGACGGACAGGCCCGAGACCTTTTCGACCTCATTGATAGCCCGAAGAACAGCGTCGGCAAAAGTATCGGCCTCAATGTCGAACCCGACTGTGCTCGTCCAGCGGTCGCCCATCTCGACGTTGGCGGCTCCATCCGTCGCGTCGTAGATGTCGTCGAGGCGGTTCTCGTCGATACCGGTCACGAGGAGGGTTAGGTTGTAGGTGTTCATGGGGATCCTCCCGTGGAATGAGGGCAGCGGTCAGCGGCCCGGCGGATGGCTTGTGCATGGTGCTCCGGCACCCGCGGAGTGGACCACACGGCGAACTGCGGGCAGTCTCCAGGGCAGACAATGAAGCCCCAGGCGTGGGCAGACTTGCCTGCTGGCCGGTAGGTCCAACCATTGGACTCGGCGTACCGTATGGCGTCCTCGATGGCCCTGGAGGGGTGCCGTCTCCGAGCCATGTTGACACATTACAACAAGTGTTGTCATATGTCAACACAAAGCTGGCCCAGAACGAGAGCCTCACCTGACCGTAGGCCCCGTTCCGGGCCCACCCGCAGGCCCGGGTGTGCCAGGCGCTCGTCGGCTAGGTAAAGAGCGCCGAGCCCCCTGAGCTCTTCGGTCGCGAGCCTGAGCCAGAACACGGCGTGGTATAGCGCTCGGCTGATCGGCTCACGACCCCAATGTCGACCCGTGGGACCGACCTCCGACTTTGTCAGTTCAGCCTGGAGGCGTGAGCCCGGAAACGGCTGCCACTCGAAGAGGCGTTGGACCAATGCCAACGCGGCCCTACCGCCCTGCAGTAGCTCACCGATACCATGGAGCCCCGGGGCACCCTCGCGAACGGGTCCGGATGCTTTCCTTGCCCTCCGGCGGTCGGTCCGTCGCTGCGCTCTGGCTCGGGTCATCTGCCATGAGCATTGCTTACCTGGTCGTGCTGGTAAAGCAACAACTTGGGCGGCAGAAGACGGTTGGATTTCGAAGGAGCACCCCCCTTGCAGCTGAGAACGACGTTGGCAGCAACAGTAGTGGCTGGCCCCGTCGATAGGCCCGAGCTAGCCCCGCTGCGCCAGGCTTTGCCGTTTTCGGCGCGACCAGCGCCGTTGAGCCCCTCTAACGGACATCCATCAAGTGGCCGAGAACTTGCGCCAGGTCCAGGCCAACCTCCTAAGTCGAGGCCTTCGCTCAGACCTCTCCTTTTGACATTTGGAGAGGAGATCGTCACGCGGCAGGTCCGGACAGCCCGCAGGCCGGCGCCAGTGCCTGAAGTCCAGCAGAAGGCTTTAGGGGCCGGGCCAGCGCGTGCGGAGGGAAGGCTCTCGTACGTCCCTGCCGAGGTACAATTGGGTTGCTCATCGCAGTAGCGGTGGGAAGTGCACCCGGCGAGCCCTCCGGACGGTGGGTAGCCGGGTGTTGCGCGTCAGGGGCCGATGTCCCTCACGGTGACTACGCCGGCCAGTCGCCGCTGCCAGTCCCCACGCCGCCGGGCGAACCCCCACGGCCGCAGTCGGCCCTCACCGCAAGAACCGCAGCTGTAGCCGCCAGCCGCCAGCCTCGACTCGACCCGGTCCGGATCTTCCTCTACCATCATCACGCGAACAACACCTCGCAGTATCAGACGGGCCCCCCTCGCTATCCAGCCAAGGAGAAGGCGACGGGGGCCCGTACGCGAACAAGACGCTCAACACGCTGCCCGCGACCACCCCCTCACCGCAACCGGCCCAACCCCGCGACCGGCCACCGCGATCAAAACCAGTGACGCCTCAACCGGCTCCGCGCTCAAAACGGGTGGCGCTCAACACCTGTTGGCCCGGGTGGGCGCCGACCTGGCCTTGACCGGGGTGGTGGGTGAGGAGACCAACCTCCTCTTCGCCTACCTGGCCACGGTGTCACGCAAAGCCGAGCGGCCTTTTGGGGTCGTCGTTCAGTCCAGCTCCGCCGCTGGCAAGTCCACCGTGGCCGACGCCGTAGCTGCTTTCGTCCCTGAAGAAGACCTCGTCAGCCTCTCGGCCTTGACCGGCCAGGCCCTCTATTACCTCGGGGCGGGCGACCTGGCCCGCAAGGTGCTGTTTGTCTCTGAGGAGCAGGGAGCCTCGCGTGCGAGCTATGCACTGAAGCTGCTCATCAGTGAAGGGAGACTGGCCATAGCGTCAGCCGGCAAGGACCCCGACACGGGCCGGCTGCGCACCCGAAGCTACGGCGTGGAAGGCCCCGTCTCCCTGCTGATGACGACTACAGCGGCCGAGGTCGACCCCGAGCTGGCCAACCGCCTCGTCGTGCTGGGAGTTGACGAGGACCGCTCACAAACACGGGCCGTGCAAGCTGCCCAGCGCCGGGCGGCGACTCTTGAGGGCCTTGTGGCCCGGTTAGCTCGCGACGACGTCGTGAGGCTGCACCGCAACGCCCAGCGCCTACTGGAGCCCCTCCCTGTCGTCGTCCCCGGCGCCGAGGAGCTCACCTTCCCCGATTCTTCTACCCGGCACCGCCGTGACCACCAAAAGCTGCTGTCACTGGTCGCGTCCATAACCCTGCTGCACCAGCACCAGCGCCGACAGGGCACAGTGGAGGTGGCCGGCGCTCCCGTGAGATACGTCGAGGCGAGCGAACAAGACGTCGCCCTCGCGGCCCGGCTGTGCGAAGAAGTGCTGGTGCGGGCTACAGACGAATTGTCGCCCCAGGCCCGCCGCCTCTTGTCAGTGGTCGAGCGCGAGACTGCTCAGCGCTCCGGTACTCCGCCCGTGAGCTTTACCCGCCGGGAGCTACGGGAACTGACCGGCTGGTCCGAGCACCAGGTACGCGTCGGCCTCGGGCGACTGGTGGCCCTGGAGTACGTTGCCGAGCGTCGTGACGGGCCGGGCAAGCGGCACACCTACGCCTTGGTGGACGAGGAGCCCGCGGGACCTCGCGAGGGCTCGCGAGCGGTGCGCGAGGGGCATTCACAAGGTCAATTGCCGGCTCTACCTGGGCCAACGGCTAACCCCGCGAGGATTTCAACAACTAGTAATGGAGAGGCTCTGCACGTATACAAAGGTCACGTACCCGAAGGTGCCATAGGGGCGTCCCGGTGAGCGCGGCTACGCTCCCGGTCAGCTACGCGCTCGCCGATGCCGTGGCCGACCACCTGGGCTGGTTACTGGCCCATGGCTACTCGCCGGCCACTGTGCACAGCCGCCGCTTCGAGCTGGCCAACCTCTGTAAGTTCTTGGCCGAGCTTGGCATTTTCGAGGTGGGCGACGTCAGTTTCTCCGCCCTGGAGTCCTACCAGCGCCACCAGTTCCATCACCGCAAAGCCGATGGCGCCCCTCTTTCCTTTCGCACCCAGTCCCACCGCCTGGTGGCGGTCAAGTTGTTGTTCGCGTGGCTCGCCCGCCAGGGCCGGCTCGGTTTCGACCCCGCCGCCGCCATCGAACTACCCAAAGTGGAGCGACGGCTCCCCGAGTCCACATTGTCGGCCGATGAAGTCGAGGCGGTGCTGGCCGGCCCCGCCGTCACCACGCCCCTTGGGCTCCGGGACCGCGCCGTACTGGAGGTCTTCTATTCGAGCGCTCTTCGGCGCTCCGAACTGATCGGGCTGCGGCTCTCTGACGTGGATGGTGCCCGGGGCACGGTCTTTGTCCACCAGGGCAAGGGGGCCAAGGACCGCTACGTGCCCATCGGCGACCGCGCTGTCGCCTGGGTGCGCCGTTACGTCGACGGGGTCAGGCCGGGCCTGGCCAAGTACCCCGACGCCGGCGTGCTTTTTCTCTCCGCAAGTGGGGAGCGGCTGTGCGCCGAGTGGCTGACCCGTACGGTGAGGGCCTACGTGAAGGCGGGCGCACCGGCCAAGAAGGGCAGCTGCCATCTCTTCCGCCATTCGGCGGCGACCCTGATGCTCGACGGCGGGGCCGATATCCGGTACGTGGCCGAATACCTGGGCCACGAGAACCTAGAGTCCACCAAGATCTACACCCGGGTCTCCGTCGAAAAGCTCCGCGCCGTGCACCGGGCCACCCACCCGGCGGGCCGCCAGGTGCCCATGTAGGCCAACGGCTCCCAGAGTTATGCCGGCGCGCTGGCTCGGCGGTGAGGCAAACTGGGGACGTGAGCATCGGTGAGGAACTGCTGGAGGAACGCCGGCGCCGCCGCCGTGCCGGTGACCCCCGTTTGTCTGAAGCAGGCAAGGAGCTGTTCCGCCGGATGACCACTGGTGACCTTGCTGGCGAGTTCCAAGCCGCTTTGGACGCCGTCTCGGACGCCGACCCCTTGCTCGGCGGTAGCGACGACGACTGACCTGGCGGGTTGATGGATGATCGTGGTCGACGAGTACCTCGCTGTCCGCGTCCTTAGTGGTGACTGGCCAGGCGAGTTGCCTGACGACGACGTGGTGCTACCCACGAGCCGGCACTGGCGCCTGCTGCAGCGTGTGCACAACCCGTCGGGCGGCCAACTGTCCCAGCTGCTCGCCAACCTGCCCGGCGATGACCTTGGCGTCGTGCGCTGGCCTCACCCCGAGGTACTTTCGGTCCTCGACCCTCGGCCACTGCTCGACGAGGCCGCCGCCATCGCGGCGCGCTTTGGGGGCACCGGGTGGCTCATTGCTGAGACCCTGGCCGCCGGTGTTGCTCATGGCCACCGGTTGTGGTTCGGTACCCCCGACAACGTCGGCCGCGTGCTCGAGCGCGCTGCAAGCGAGCTGGGCATCGCAGTCCACGTCGTCACCGGGTGAACGGCCAGCATCGTCCCGCTTCCTCCCACGGAGCACAACTGATGCTCCGGCAGCTGGTCGTCGGCCAAGTCCTGACCCTGGTCGGCCCGCGAGCAGGTCACGAGGTAAGCCCGTGCGCCGAGCGTCGCGGGCGGGCCCGGTTGTACTGCCGAAACGGCGCGTCCGCGCAAAATCGCCCGCACGTAGGCACATTTCGGCCGGCCGCCCGACAACGCCGCAGCTCAGAGCGGCTGTGCAGGTCGAAAGTACGTCAAAACGCACGCGAGGTCTGTGTTGCAAGGTGGTATGACCCAGCAACGGGCGAGTTCCTGTCGGTCGACCCCGACTTCAATGCGACGCTGGATGCTTACGGGTACGCCGACGAGAGCCCGCTGGACGGGACCGACCCCAGCGGGCTGAGCTCGGGCTACTACCCAGGCACGTACGAAGGCGAGTGCAATGACCAGATCGCGCTCATGCTCCAAACCCAGGCCATCAAGCAGCACAAGAAGCTGACGACCTCCCAGCTCCAGACCGAGATCAAAGCTGTCGACACCCAGGATGACCAGGCCACGATCTCACGACAGCTCCAGCAGATTGCGGCGGAGGACAAGGCCGATCCCACGGTGGCGAAGGACGCCGAGAACGCCCTCAAGACCGGGGGAAAGTCCGGTTGGGGTGTACTCGCCATGATCGCCTGCACGTTGGCCACAGGTGGCGCTGGGGGTGCTGTCGCCGACGTTGCCGAAGGATTGACGGACGTTGCCGTAGAAATGACGGCGGACATGAGCGCCGACGCCGTAGAGGGCGTGGAGGCGGCGGCACCCAGCGAGATGACCGGTTTTACCCAACACGGCCTTGAGCAGGCGATGACCCGCGACGGCGGCCTTGGGGTGTCAGACTCCGCTATGGAGGATGCCGTCCAGAACCCTACGAAGGTGGTTCCGCAAGCGAACGGGACTTGCCAGTTTGTCGGGAAAGACGCCACTGTTGTCCTGAACAAAGACGGCCAGGTTGTGACCACCTGGGCGCGGAATAGTGCCGGTTGGAGGAACGCACCATGAGCGGTGTTATCGAGGTGCTCCCGGAGGGGATGCGCTCTCTCTTCGCGGAGGTGATCGGAGCTGCGGATCCAGGTCTCTTCTCCTCTCTCCTAAGGGTTGACGAGCCAAGCCAAGCAGAGCGGACGGCAGTGGAGGACGTCCTCTCTAAGGAGTTCGCCCAGTCTTTGCGTCCGGATTATGAGCCGACTGCAAGAGGCAAAGCCATCGATGACCTCCTAGGCACCTTCCTTCTCCGATGGCCCATCGCCGGTGGTTGATTGCCGGTCTGGTCTTGCGGCGCGGGCTCCGTTGGGCCGTCTGGGAGGCGGGTTGTGCAACAGACTCCCGATCTAGAGCGGCTGGCTGCAAGCCAGTTGGCGGCTCGCCTTGAGGGGTTGGCCGTCGGGTCACTGCTCTCGGTCGACTCGTCTTCTGACCTCTGCGACACCCTCGAGCTGCTCATCCCGGAGATCCTCCGCCTGGAACACCGCGAGTGGGAAAAGGAAAGCATCGACGGGTTTTTCTTCTCGTCCGCCGTCAAGAGCGACGAGCGCTCTTCCGAGTTAGCAGGCACCTGTATTCTCATCAGCGACCAAACGGTCACACCGTTCGCGCTGAATGTAAGTCTTACAGAGACTGGCATGTTTCGGTCCTTCAGGATCAGGTTGGGCGAGCTGGGCACGGGTCCGCTGGGCATCTCTGGGCCGGCGTGCAATTCGCGTGCCGCTCAGGAGATGCTCTTCGCCCTCAACGGGCGGCTAGATCGGGTCGATTGGGTATATGACGTAGCCGTGTAGAGGTCGACTATGGGACCTCGGCCACAGGCGCCGTCCATGGCGAAAGGCCCCGGCCTACAGCCGGCTGAC
>PMWT01000246.1 GCA_003166025.1 Acidimicrobiaceae bacterium
GGCCCAGCTCGCCCGTCCCCAGCCACCGGCACCTCGTCCCCTGACCACAGCCTGGCGCAACTACGAACGCGAACTGGTTTCCTTGATCAAATGCAGCCAACTTGCCGCTTGACGCAAAACTTGCCTCAAACGTCCAGAAGGAGTTTCTCAAGCGCGGCTAGGCCAGGGTCATGCGAGCAGTCGGCTCACCGGCCTCTCCTATGCCGTAGAGCGATATCGGACCGTCCTGAGACACTTTAAATGCGCTACCAAATCGTGCTAGCGCCAGAGTCGCCGCTGAACGTCCCCCGCCGGGACTACCAGCAGGAACTTGTATGATCGCTCCTGCGGCTAAAATCTGACCATGATGGTCGAGGATCGTAGCACCGTCCATCGACAACAGTTCTAGGCGCTGCCGACGCGTCAGCGCGGTAAATGAATGTTCCGCGAACAACGCAGCTCTCTCACCCTCGGGCCACATGTCGCCACTTTGGACAGTGTCAGACGAGAGAAACCGCTGCTTTTGGCCCTTTGCAACTATTGCTAGACACGCGCCATGGTGTCCGATGGATGCATCTGTCATAGAAGCAAGAGCGGCCTTCTTAACGTCACGACTAAGAGAGCTTCCATTCGCCCAGCCGATCTTGAGAGCATTATCCAATGGCAAGCTCCTCCACCTGGCCGCTCGGTATATGTACCTAAGCATGCCTTGTTGGTGAATTAGCAGCTCATGGGTCCGCGTAAGCGATAGCACTATACGGTGCCCAGTGGCCGACCATCCACCTAGGCGCCTCAGCGCGCTGGGACGAAGATCTGCAGTCTGTAGAGCCTTCGCTCCCATCGGACCACTTCCCACATCAAGTACCCTTACGACAGCACCGCGTTTATCAACCAGGAGTCCCGTCTCTAGGCTATTGCCCAGAACAGGGTACCAGCTATACTGTCCTAACTCCTGCAAACTAGAAGCCCCAGATCGCTCCGCGACCAGATCTAGATCCAGTAGCAGGTTCAGGTGTATTGGCTGTCCCTCGTAGGTACTCACAGCGGCCTTCAGCAAGAACCGAATGGCGGACTCCACGGCCGCTGCCTCGGTAACACCGAGCTGGTATGCAATCGCTCGGAGGGCCACCTCGTCGGCGGCGGTCCTCGCGATTGAGTCCTTAAGATCACTTAGCTCGCACAGCGCATCCCCATATGGTTCGAGAAGTGAGGCTTCCCAGGCTGTAACGGGTAGTGTTCTCACCAATGTGACTTCGGGACCGTCTGGTATCGAGATCCACATTTTGTTCCCTGGGGCGTCTCGACCCCCTCGTTTCCTTCTAGCCTTCGTCGGGTCGCCCCATGAAGCCTTTGCCGCCAAGAGGGGCTCAAGGTCCCTGACGGCCAACTTGACTAGATCCTCATCCTTCACCTCTCAGGTCTCCTCCTGCTGACGTAACATCCAGCTTCAAAACGGGTCGGGGCCGACGTAGTGGATCTCGGGAACCTCGGCACCTGGGCACCACATGACTACCCAGCCTTCCCCGGGCACGTTAGCCACGAAGAGCGGGGGGTCGTACATACGGCGTGGGCGAACGGACTGGTCCTCCGGGTGTTCGGCAATATGGGCCAGGACCTTCTCCAACGCGCTGTGCGTCCTTGCAGGGGCGTCCCGGTAGGCGTCCCAGGCGTCAGGAGCCCACGCGAGTTCATCTTCGAACGGCATGGAGCCATTGTACCAGTGGTACGGTGTGACAACGGAACAATCAAAACAATGTACCATCAGGTCCAGTGAGGCGTATACTGGGTGTCATGACGAACACCTCCACTAACCGACGGAGCGAGCTGATCGAGCTCGACGGACGCAGGCGGGCCCCCCTACGAGGGTTCGCTCGCCATGAGCGGTACCTCGTGAGCGCCGACGCTGATGGGACACTTGTCCTGACACCAGCGGTGGTCATGAGCGAACTGGAAGCAACGTTGCTTAGCAAGAACCCCGAGCTGCTCGCGCGCCTCAGGGAGTCAACCGCGCACCCCGAGAGGCTCGTTCGACACCGAATCAGCGAAGAGCCCAGCGAGAGCGCTTCCTGAACCACCCTGGACCAAGCTCTCTCCCCGGCGGCATCCCGAAGCTGTTGAGGCGACCGTTGGACACTCTTTGCCTGTGTTGACCAATGCCCACACGCTGGCTTGTAAGCGTGACCTGAACCACGCTGGGCCCGGAGACTTGCGTCCTGGTATCGGTTTAGGGACACATCGTGTAGTTACATGCTATAACGTGCATTATGGTAAGTAGCTCAGGACGCCTGTGAAGGCGGCTATGGCTACCCATTTTGTGACGGCGCACGAAGTTGTCAGTAGGCGTCGGTCACGAAGTTGTCAGTAGGCCGCCTGTTCCTGTGCGTGCTAGAACCCGCTGGCTGACAAGAGCTGGAGGGACGAGGGTCCTGACTTGACGCACTCCGGAAGGACGTCTGGCTAACATCCAGTGCCAAATCGGCGAGACTGCTTGCGATGGCGTTCGGTCAACAGTCGGGCCCACCCGCGTCGGCGGCACAGGTGAGAGAACTGCTCGCCCTGCTCAAGGACGCCGGCCATACCGACTTCCGNNCCTTCAGGAGCGCAAACTTTCGGAACAGCCTCTTAGGCCGGCCATTTGAGGCGGCACCGGTCAATGAGGCCCTCGGCCCGATTGCTGGATAACGATGCTTATGCATCAAGGCGACAGACTGAACCGGCCTGTCCGTTGGACGAGGCCCAGGGCACGAGCATGATGACGAGGTGGGCCTTGCGCGATCATCCCGATGCTTGCATGCTCATACTTGTCGAGCCCCGAACACCGACCTGGTTCGCTACTTCCGCAAGCCTACGATGGGAACGTGTGCGTTCCCTTTGCCACCCCCGCTAACCTCGGCTGGGGGGCCTTCCGGGGATGGCCAGTGGTCGGCGCCCGGGAGTTCTGACATGACAGACGACGAGATCAAGAAGCTGATCGTGGACCTTGAGTCCGATCGCGTCGAGCGCAAAAGGTCGTTGAGCGATACTGACCGAGTCTGCGAAGCGATCTGCGCGTTCGCGAATGACCTCCCCGGCAACCGTTCACCTGGTGTCGTCGCGATCGGTGTCGACGACGACGGCCGCGTGGCCGGACTCGTGGTCGATGACGACCTGCTCCTCCGCTTGGCGCAGGTCAGGGACAGCGGGTCGATCTACCCGTTCCCATCCATTGCCGTCAGGCGAATCACCGTCGATGGCAACGACGTTGCTGTGGTCGTCGTCGAGCCGTCGCCGATCCCTCCCATTCGTTACAAGGGCAGGACTTGGATCCGTGTCGGTCCCCGACGCGCGATTGCCACTCCCGAGGAAGAGGCCAGACTGAGCGAGCGACGACGCGAGGCTGCTCTCCCCTTCGACGTCCGTTCGGTCCAGGGAGCAACGAGCGCCGAGCTCACCCTGACGCGCTTCGAAGAGTCGGTCCTTCCCCAGCTAGTTGCTCCGGAGATCATTGAGGCCAACAACCGGACGGTGATGGAGCAGCTCGTAGCGTTGCGTTTCACTGGCGTGGACGGAGTGCCGACACCGACGGGCCTGCTCGTGTGTGGAGTGGACGTCGAGCGTTGGCTGCCGGGTGCATGGATCCAGTTCCTACGGATAGAAGGAACGACCCTAGACGGGGCGATCGCTAGCCAGCACCGAATCGGCGGTTGCCTGCCTGACGTAGTGCTTGAGCTGGAAGAGGTTCTGCGTGCCCACATCGACACTCGAGTCGTGATCGCCGGAGAGCCGGTCGAACGGCGCCAAACGAACGTCCCGTTCGAAGCGCTACAGCAGATCGTGCGCAATGCCGTGATCCATCGACAGTACGAGGCGACAAACGCCCCCGTACGGGTCACCTGGTTCGACGACCGAATCGAGGTCCAATCACCGGGGGGCCCCTTCGGCGCTGTGGATGCAGCGAACTTCGGACGGCCGGGGGTGACCGACTACCGCAACCCGACATTGGCGACGACGCTCGCCCAGATGGGGATCGTGCAGCGGTTCGGTGTCGGCATCCAGGTCGCCCGGTCGAGCATGGAACGCAATGGAAACCCACCACTGCGTTTCCAGGTCGAACCCACTTACGTCAACGCCGTACTTCCGGTGGTGCAACGGTGACCAAAGTGATCGCCCTGTTCAACAACAAGGGCGGGGTAGGCAAGACCACTCTCCTCTACCACCTGGCGTGGATGCTCCACGAACAACGGGTGAGAGTCCTAGTGGTCGACCTCGACCCGCAGGCCAACCTTACCTCGGCCTTCCTCGACGATGACACGGTTGAGAAGCTGTGGTCGGACACCGGGCGCAAGACTGTTTACGGGGCGATTGCCCCGTTGCTCGAAGGTGAGGGTGGCGTTGTCGGCGCCTACGTCCACGAGGTCGAAGATGGGCTCGGCATTGTGCCGGGGGATCTGCTTCTCTCTAAAACCGAACAGGAGTTGGCGACGGCATGGCCGAACGCCGGTGACGGCAACGCCCGGGCATTCCGCGTGCTCGGCGCTTTCTCGACGGTGGCCCGCCGGGCCGCGCAAGCGACCGGCGCCGAAATTGTTCTCGTTGATGTCGGACCCAACCTGGGTGCCCTCAACCGCTCCGCGCTACTTGCTTGCGACCACGTGATCGTGCCGCTCGCTCCGGACCTCTACTCGCTGCAAGGCCTCCGCAACCTCGGTCCGACATTGCGGACCTGGCGCCAGGAATGGGCAGCACGGGTGCAGAAAGCTCCAAGCGGCTTCGAGGCACCGCCTGGGTCGATGCAGCCCGCTGGATATGTGGTGTTACAGCACGGAGTGCGCTTGGACCGGGTGGTAGGCGCTTACGACCGCTGGCTGCAGCGGGTGCCTGGCGAATACCGGGCCTCAGTTCTCGGCATCGCCTTGGAGGAGTCCCTGCCGCTAGCGGAGGACGACCCGTACTGCCTCGGCCTAGTGAAGCATTACCACAGCCTCGTCCCCATGGCGCAGGAGGCGCGCCGCCCGGTGTTTCTCTTGCGCTCGATGGACGGCGCGATCGGCGCTCACCAACAGGCCGTGCTCGCCGCATACGGCCACTTTCGGGCACTGGCCCAAAGCGTCCTCGCCGCTGTTGGGGCGAGCAGTCTGGGAGGGTTGAGCACATGACCTGCCGTCCACCACGATTCCGGGCAGAGGTCGACCGCTGCCGGTGTCCGGGCCGCAGCAGGGGTGCCGTTCCGGGAGGAAGATCGGCACGGCTCGGCGGTCGCCGATCAGTCGTGGCCAGAGCCGAGCGGCACCGGACTGGAAGTGTAGCCAGTCGACGTCGCCCCTTTGCGCCGTACCCGCAGGCGCTTGTTGTCCAAGTCAAGGTCAGCCACGTCGCAGGACACTAGGTTGGTGCCCAGAGAGCCCCGGCTGATGCGGCCACCCCCCTGGCCTTTCCGGCCGGGGCTTCCGACCGGTTAGCAACGCAACGTGACCGCTCAAGCCACAGTGCGAGCTAGCGGGAGCTTCCGGGCTAGCTGATTTCGTCGCCTGACCACCCTCGGCGGGAAACTTTCGAAATAGGCCCACTACCAGCGCGTTTGTCCTGGTCAAAGGCTCGCGGTTCTTGCCCGGATGGTGTATGACCTAATACATGGCATCCATCATCGGCAAGACGATCAGGGGGCAGACCTACTACTACCTCCGCGAGGTGGCCCGAGTGGGGGGCAAGCCCAAGATCGTCTCCCAGCGTTACCTGGGCAAAGCCTCCGACATCGAAGCCGCCGTCGCCGGCGCCACCGTGGTGCCCGACCGCACCCGTCATCTGGCCTTCGGTGACGTGGCTGCGGTCTGGGACATGCTCGGCCGGCTCAAGGTGGCCGAGATAATCGACGACGTGGTCGGGCCGCGCCGCGCTGACGCCGGGGCATCGGTGGGGACCTACATCGCCCTGGCCGCCCTCAACCGCGCCTGCGACCCTTGTTCCAAGCTCGCTTTTTCAGACTGGTGGGCAAAGACCGCCGCTGACCGTTGGTTGCACCTGCCCGCCTCGGCGCTCGACCACCGGCGCTTTTGGGACGCCATGGGGGCACTGGGCGAGGAGCAGCTGAAAGAGGCCGAACGGCGCATCGTCGCCCATATGGTCGGCTCCTTCGGGGTCGACCTGTCCGGGCTCGTGCTCGACATGACCAACTTCGCCACCTGGACCGCTTCGGCCAANNCCTACCCCGGTAACCGGCCCGACGTCACCCAGTTCGGGGACATGGTCAGCGAGCTCGCCCGCCGCTTCCAGGCCTTGGTGGGCGACGAGGACGGTGCCGGCCGGCTCACGCTCGTGTTCGACGCCGGGCAAAACTCCGAAGGCAACTACGACCTGCTGGACAGCCTGCCCTTCCATTTCGTGGGCTCCCTCCCGCCCTCCGACCACCCCGACCTGCTGGCCGTGGCCAAGGCCGTTTACCGGACGGTGGACGAGCAGCGCTTCCCGGGGCTGGTGGGCTACGAGACCGAAAAGGTCGTCTTCGGCGAGCGGCGCCGGGTGGTGCTGACCCACTCCGAGGACCTGCATGCCAAGCAGTCCGCCGGTTTCGACCAGACGCTGGCCAAGGCCCGCCGCCAGTTGGACAGCCTCCAGGCCCGCCTGGCCCGGGGCCAGACAAAAAGGGCCAAGGACAAAGTCGAAGCGGAGGTGGCCGAAATACTGAAGCCCCGCTGGCTGTCCCGGGTGGTCTCGGTCGCCTTGAGCGGCGAAGAGCCTTCGGACCTACGTCTGAGTTACCGCACCAACGCCAAAGCCCGGGCCGCCTTGGAGGAGGAGATCTTCGGCAAGCGGGCCCTGTTCAGCGACAAGGGCCCCGAGCTGGCCTCAACCGCCCAGGTGGTGGCCGATTACCGCTCCCAGGAGGCGGCCGAGGGCGACTTCCGCCAGATGAAAGACCCCAAGGTCGTGTCTTTTTCGCCCATGTTCCACTGGACCGACCAAAAGATCCGCGTCCATGTCTTTTACTGCGTGCTCGCCTTGATGGCCGCCCGCTTGATGACCCGCCAGGCCGACCGGGCCGGCCTTCACATGAGCGTGCGCGAACTGCTCGGCAGCCTGGCCGAGGTCCAAGAGACCGTGCTGCTCTACCAGGGCGAGCGGGGGCGCCCCCGGGCACGGCGGGTGACAACCGAGATGAGCGCCACCCAGCAACGTCTTTTTGAGCTCTTTGGCCTGGGGGCCTACGCCCCGGCACGGCCATGACCGCCGTGCTCGGGGCATTACCGCGGGTTTGGGCGGACCTCGAAGGCGCCCTGCGGTCCCGCCGCCCCGTCTTTGTTTACTACCACGGCCGGCGCCGGCTTATCTGTCCCCACGCACTTGGTTGGAAGGACCACCGGCCCATGCTGCTCGGCTACCAGACCGGCGGGGAGACGAGCACCGGGGCATTGCCGGCCGACCCCCGCCAGCGCTGGCGGTGCTTCTTCGTCGACGAGGTTGAAAACGTGGTGGCAGCCGACAAAGCGGGCCCATGGGGGACGGCGGCCAACTACAACGCTTCCCGCCCCTTCAATGCCATCGACCACGTCTCGGTCGCTGTCCCCGCCGAGCCGCCGGAGCGTCGTTAGGTACTACGCGGCGAGTGCCGAAAAACTATGCTCTACCAGGGCATATGGAGCCCTCTCCGGCGCTAGCCAGGAAGCTCCCGCTAGGAATAGGGACATACCCCGTAACGACGCGAACGGGTACGGTCCGGCCCCGAGGAAGGCGGTTACGGTCGAGCTCCGCCCGCTGCTCGAGGGCGTCCACCCACGTTTTGCCCCACCACGTGGCCCGAAGGGACGCCTCCCTGCCCGGCGCGGGCCGGGGCCGGGAAGACGTTTGAACGGGGGTGGCCACCAGCTCACTTGTCGCCCCCGGACGGGCCCAGGCTCACCAGGGCGGCCAGTTCGGAGTCGCCGAGATCCCCGATCCAGGCCTTGCCCTGGCCAACTACGGACTCTGCGAGGGCGCGCTTGGTCTCGGGGAGCTGAGCCACCCGGTCTTCGAGGGTGCCCTCGCACACCAGGCGGTGGACCTGCACCGCTCGGCGCTGGCCGATGCGGTGCGCCCGGTCGCTGGCCTGGTCCTCCACTGCCGGGTCCCACCAGCGGTCGTAGTGGATGACGTGGGTCGCCTGGGTGAGGTTGAGCCCCACACCGCCTGCCTTCAGCGACAGGAGGAACACGGGCACGCTGCCGGCCTGGGACCGGGCCACCATTTCCTCACGTTTTCGGGCCGG
Organism: Acidimicrobiaceae bacterium; assembly: GCA_003166025.1. Taxonomy (GTDB): domain Bacteria; phylum Actinomycetota; class Acidimicrobiia; order Acidimicrobiales; family Palsa-688; genus Fen-671. The sequence continues at coordinate 8,198 of PMWT01000246.1, forward strand.
CACCCCACCGTAAAGGAAGAGGGTGGGGACCTGGAGCGTGGCCAGGTGGGCCTCGATCAGCGTGCACATCTCGACGAACTGGCTGAACACGAGCACCGAGTCGCCGGCACCTACGATCACCTTGAGCAGTTCGTCCAGCGCCGCCAGCTTGCCGGACCGGCCCGGGACCGGCCCGGCCTGGTGCAGGTGATGACGTCTCAAAGGTGAAGACGTCGCGCTCCCGTGCCCCCGCCCGCCGAGGATGACCGGATTGGAACCGGCGACTTCTACGATGCGAAAGTCATCGGAGGCATTTCCGCCCAAGGGCGCTGAGCAGGTCCCTGGCGAAAAGGCGCAGCTAGAAGGGCAGATTTCCCTTTGGGACACTGACCGTTGGTGACCCTGGATGACTGCTCGTGCCTGTTGCTACGGGCACGCAGCGGGCACGCCGGCTCATTTTGCGGTCGCGTAAATGCATTTGTTCTTAACGCTCGAGTAATTGCTTGAGTGCCCGGTGAAGCGGCTCGGGCTCGGAGGCGGCTCGCAGCCAGTGGCGTGCCTGCAGGGCTCCATTGATGGCACCGATGAGGACGGACCGTTCGGCGCTAGGTGGGCGCCCTTCGTACTCGGCGAACCATGCCTCGACCTCGGACCAGCGCCACAGGGGGTTGCGGGTGGCGTGGGAGGCCGGCGGCGGGAACCCGCCCGGTCCTCTTTGGCCCTTCACCAACTGGTCGACCGACTGGCGGCTGCGACCGGTGCGAGCGGCGATCTCGGAGGCCCAAACGGGCTCGTCTGGCTCGACACCGAGTACTTCCAAGCCCTCCACCCACTCGACGGCCTCGATGGCCGAGACGACCGCGTCCAGCAGGCTGCCCGCCTCCCGTGTAAACGCAGCAAAGGTCAGATCGTCCTTGGCCGAGAAGGTGGCGTCGTCGCAACCGGCTTCGACGAGAGCGTCAAGCCGGGCGTCGGTCAGTTTTTCCTTGATCGTCAGCTCGAAGTCGTGCTCAGCCATTGTCTCCCTGTCTGCTGAGAGCGCGCTTGGACGTGTCCTCTTAAACCTTTGTCTAGTCCGCTAGCCATTGGCCGTCTAGTATGGTAGTATCATGGTAGGACTTTCAGACAGCTGCGGCAGGTCCTTGTACGGCTCGGTTGTACCGAACTTCGTCAGAGCGGCTCGCACGTAGTCGTACGGTGTGGACCGTGCCAAACCGTGGTGCCCAAGCACGGTGGTGACATCCGGCCCGGCACATTGAGGAGCATCGAGCGGGACTTGGAGCCCTGCCTCGGGAAGAGGTGGCTAGGTTGAGAAAATTGACGGCTGTGTTCGAACGCGACGATGACGGCTACTGGTTGGTGGAGCTCGAGGAGGAACCCCGCGTCCACTCGTACGGGCGCACGCTCGCCAAAGCCCGCGAGCACATCCTCGACGCCAGCACGCTGTGGTTCGAGGTCGCGCCGGAGGAGCTGAACCTCGTCGAGGACATACGGCTGCCAGCGCCGGTCAAGGCCAGCCTGGAGCTCGCCCGCCAGGAGCGCGAGCACGCCCAGATGGCCCAGGAGGCCGCTGCCGGGGCCACCCGCGATGCGGCCCGCGCTCTCGTAAAGGACGGCCGCCTAAGCGTCCGCGATGCGGCGGACGTGCTCGGCTTGTCTCACCAGCGCGTCCAGCAGCTTCTCGCCAGCTGACCGACGGCAGGTTCAAAGACATCACCCCGGCGAAC
>PMWT01000177.1 GCA_003166025.1 Acidimicrobiaceae bacterium
AGCCTGAGGTTTAATCGCAAGCTTAGAGCGTCGCCCCATGACCCGGGCCGGCGAAAGAGGACCGGGCGTCAGGTGCTTGGCATTCGGCCAAGCGGACGTCTTTCAACCGGACGCGGGCTCAGTCGCGGGCGCACTCTGACCTTGTCGTCTGTCCGGCAAGAGGGAGCTCGGGACTGGTCGCACGGGCCCCTCTTGGCAGCCGGCGGCCTTCGAGAGTTCTTGCGGGCCTGGGTGGGACCTGATGATGCCTGGGTGAGGCCTGGTGATGTCGGCCTGCCCGCTGGGACCGGGCTACGCCGTACGCCGGGCCCGCGGCGCGAGGTAGCCGCGCCCGCCGGAGCCTCAGTCGACTACGACGTCCGGTTGGAGCATGGCCAAGAGACCAACCCCAGCTCCGCCGTCCTCACCCGCGCCCTGCTGCTCGACTAGGAAGAAGGCACGCACCTGTACGTGCTCGCCCGCCAGTTGGCGAACGAGGGCCCGGGCGCGACCGCTATCCCGACGCAGGGCGCCCGGGCTCGGGCGGCAAGCGGCCTTCAATCTCGGGTGCCCCGGACGCTCGTAGAGCGACCGCCGCATAATTGGGGCTCGTGCAGCTTTCAAAGTCGATAACTACAAATTCGCGGGTGAGCGCGTACTCGGCGTTCTGGCTGCTCACGGGCTATATCCGGACCGCACATAACAATCGGGAATGATCGCGCGCTCAGTGGTCCAGCCCGACAAGAGCACGGCACCTTGCTTGGGACGGCTAACTGCGTTGGAGAGTGCGGTACACCGTCGGCCGGGAGACGTTGAACAGCTCGGCGAGGTCGGCGATCGAGTACTCGCCGGAGGTGTGCATGCGGCGCAGTTCGGCCTGCTGCCTGGCGGACAGCTTGGGCTGGCGGCCGCGCAGCTTGCCCTTGGCCCGGGCGACCGCCATCCCCTCTCGCGTTCTCAGGCGCAGCAGGTCGACTTCGAACTCGGCGAAGGTGGCCAGGATGTTGAAGAACATCTTGCCCATCGGGTCGGTGGGGTCGTAGACCTGCCCGCCGAGGGAGAGCTTGATGCCGCGGGCAGCCAGGTCGTCCCCGATCGCCCGGGCGTCGGGCACCGACCGGGCAAGCCGGTCCAGTTTCGGCACGACCAGGGTGTCGCCTTCGCGCACGGCGGCTAGAGCCTGGTCCAGGCCGGGGCGTTTGCGGTCCGTCCCGGTCAGGCCGTGGTCGAGGTAGGTCCGGTCGGCCGGGACGCCGAGCTCGGCGAGGCGTTGGCGTTGCGCGGTGAGGTCCTGGGCGTCGGTGGAGCAGCGGGCGTAGCCGACCAGCGTGCCGGGCATGACCGAGTGTAACGCATAGCCCCCCTTCACTGAGAATCTTTTCGTACGGGCTATGTGAAACACCACTGACCCAGGCCGAGGCGTGGTGGCCGTCCTGGGGCGTGGCGTCCGTATGCCGTTCGTCATGTGAGACCGCCCGAACACCACTAAGGGTGGTGGGCATGCCGATCGGTGAGCCATACAGTGATCACGTACCGGCATGCGAACGGGGCCAGATTCAAAGACCTAGGCTCCGCTCTTGGTGGCCAGGACCAGGACGCGCCCGACAAGGCAAGGCGCCACCTGGGCGGTTGGGCGGGACCTCGGCACATACATTTGGCGCCTTGTGTCCTGCCGTCCGTTCGGCGGCTTCTTCGCCATCGCTGGCACCGCCCTCGCCCTCGCTACGGCTGTTGCCGGTCACAGGCTATTCATGCTCGACCCCAGCGTCAGCCCGTGGCGTTTCCTGCTTTCCGGTCTCGGGTTTTCTGACTTGTCGCAAACCATAGAACCTGCCCACCTGCCCGTTATCTTCGCCATCATCGCCTTTTGGACGGGTGCCGGTCGGTGGATCGTGGTCACCTACGGTGCGCTCAACAACATTCCCCACGAGCTGCTCGAGGCGGCGAAGCTCGACGGAGCAGGTGCCTGGCAGACGGCGTTACGCGTCAAATTGCCACTCATAAAGAAGTGGGTGGTGTACATGCTAATCCTGGCTTTCGCGACGGGAACGCAGCTTTTTGTCGAACCTCAGCTGGTGAGCGAGGCGAGCCTTGGCCAGATCAGCCCGTCCTGGTCGCCGAACGAGCTCGCCTACGTTCTGGCTTGCCAGAACGACAACTTCAATGAGGCGGCCGCCATCTCCGTGGACCTGCTCGTCCTCGGCCTACTCTGTGCCGTGGTGCTCGTTTTCCGGACCAAGCTCTTCGAGGTGGAGTGACATGCGCATTGTCAAACGGATGTGGGTGCGCACGGCCGGTTTTATCCTCCTGCTTGCGTTCACAGCCTTCTTCGTCGTACCCGTCATCTGGCTGGTCCTGGCGCCGACCAAAACGGACCACGAGCTCGTCTTCGACAACCCGTTCGCGATCGGCACGCTCAGCAACCTCTGGCATGCCTGGCGGCTCATGTTCGACTTTCAGGACCACGCCCTACTGAGCTGGCTCGAGAACTCGGCCATCTACTCGTTCGGCGGGCTGGCACTCGCTCTGGTGTGTGCCATCCCCGCGGGGTGCGGGCTTGCCCTGACCCAGTTCATCGGGCGCCGAGCGATACTCGGTATAACTCTGGTCGTGATGATCATGCCGGCGACGGCACTGGTGCTGCCGTTGTTCCTCGAGGCCAACGCCGTGCACCTCATCGGGACACCGTTCTCGGTGATCCTTCCGTTGTCGTTCTTCCCGTTCGGCGTGTACCTGACCTACATCTTTTATTCGTCCACCATCCCGGGCGACTTGCTCGCCGCCGCCCGAGTCGACGGGTGCAGTGAGTGGGACGTGTTCCGCCGAGTAGCACTCCCTCTCGCCCGGCCCACCATCGCCCTGGTGGCGTTCTTTGCCTTCGTCGCCAACTGGAACAATTTCTTCCTTCCTTTTGTGATGCTCCCGAACAGCACGAGCTATCCGCTTTCCGTAGGGCTCCAGTACCTGCTGTCGGCTACGCCGGCGTTCAACCCGGGCATTGGTGGGGCGGTCCCGATCCTGCGGCCGGAGCTGGCGCTTGCGACCATCGTGGCCATCGCCCCTGTGCTGATCGTCTTCCTCTTCGCCCAACGGTCCTTGGTCTCCGGCATGCTCGCCGGAGCTACCAAGGGGTGACAAGCATGTTCAATAGCCTCAGTTTGCGCGACGACAACAATTTCATCGCCCCGGCGCCGGCGCTCGAACCGGCCCAACCGCGGCAGGTCGAGTCACTCGTTCAAGCGCGCCTTGTCAAGAAGATCCCGGGCGGTGCACTCCTCGAGGCCTCCACGACGAGTGGTTTGGTGGTGTCCCTGCAGCTACGGTTGGTGGGTAGCGCTGAGACCTTCCACTGCAAACTACGGGCCGCTGACGCGCCGGCTGAGCCGCGCCTCAGGCTGGCGCGAGATCTGCTTGCCTGCGACGTGAAGGTGCAGGCAGACGAAGGTAAACTGCTTCTCGTCGGCGCGGTACGGACCGTGCGCGTCGAACTAGGACCGGTCCGGGTCTCCGTGCACATGAGCGGGCTTTGCCTCGAGGAAGACCGCGCCACCGAGGACGCCAGTGGTCGCGTTGTGGCCCTTCCGCTGGGCTTTACCCGCCTGGCGTCGGGCGCTCTCGCTTATCACGACAGCTTTGTCGCCGACCCCGACGAGCACTTCTGGGGCCTGGGCGAGCGCTTCACGTCCTTCGACAAGCGAGGCCAGCTCATCTCCTGCTGGAACTATGACGCCCTAGGGACTCAAAGCTCGCAAAGCTACAAGAACGTGCCCTTCATGCTGTCGAGCCGGGGCTACGGGTGCTTCGTGGACACGACCGCGAATGTCCACTTCGACTGCTGCCATTCGAGCCAGGCGTTCTGGTCGGTGGTCGTCCCCGACGAGGAGCTCGACTACTACCTGGTGTTCGGGAGCCCGAAAGCTTGCCTCGGGCAGTACCAAGAGCTGGTCGGTGGTCCTGACCTCCCGCCGGCGTGGGCACTCGGTACTTGGGTCTCGACTGGTTGTCTCCCCGCTTCACAGGACGACGTGCGGGCGCTCGCTGACCGGCTCGACGCCGAAGACGTGCCCTGCGACGTCCTCCACCTCGACGCCTACTGGCAGACCTTCGGGTGCTGGTCCGACCTCCGCTGGGACCCGGAGCGTTTCCCGGACCCGACGTGCTTGTTGTCTGATATCACCAGCGCGGGTCTGCGGCCGTGCCTGTGGATCAATCCCTATCTAGGCGCAGGAAGCCCCGATTTTGCGGTCGCCGACGAGGCCGGTTATTTCCTCAAACGGCCCGACGGGTCAAGCTACGTGGGCGATCTTTGGGGGGGCTATCACCCGGCGGTGGCCGTGATCGATATAACCAACCCGGGGGCACGCGCTTGGTGGGGAGCCCAGCTCGCGGAGCGGATCGCTGAGGGCGCCGCCGTCTTCAAAACCGACTTCGGGGAGGCCATCCCGGTCGATGTCGTGGCTTACAGCGGGCTGTCCGGCTTACGCCTGCACAACGCCTACTGCCTGCTTTACAACGACTTCGTCACCTCGGTGATGCGACAGGCCGGGATCGAGCACCCGGTGGTCTGGGCCCGCTCGAGCTGGGCCGGGGGCCAGCGCCATGTCGGTCAGTGGGCCGGAGACCCCAACTCGACCTGGCGGGACTTGGCGTCGACGTTGCGCGCCGGGCTCTCTATGGCACTGTCGGGCCACGCGTTTTGGAGCCACGACATCGGCGGGTTCCACGGGCGACCAGAGATCGAGCTCTACGTCCGCTGGGCGCAGTTCGGGATGCTGTCGCCTCTTAGTCGCTTCCACGGTACGACCAGCCGGGCCCCGTGGGACTACGGGCCCGAGGCCCTGGCCACCGTGCGAGCAGTCAGCAAGTTGCGCTACGCCCTACATCCCTACCTGTACGCCGCCGCGGCCGAGTCCGTTCGCAGCGCGGCCCCGATCATGCGGCCGATGGTCTACGACTTCCCGGAGCATCCCGAGGCCCAGGTCGCCGACCTGCAGTACCTGCTGGGGCCCGACCTGCTCGTCGCTCCCCTGTACCGCCCCGGTGGGCGCCGCCTGGTGTGGTTCCCGCCGGGCGAATGGCTGCATTACCAGGGTGGCCCGACGGTGCCGGGCCCGGGCTTCCAAGAGGTCGCCCTCCCGCTCGAACACGCCCCTTTGTGGGTACGTGGCGGGAGCGCGATCCTGCTCGCCGACCCGGGACGGCGTATCGACGACGGCCGTTATGCCCGCTTGACCCTGGCCCTTGTCTTAGCTCAGTCGGGCACGCTCAGACCGACGGTCATCGACTTGCCGAGCCTCGGAGGTCTAACGATCACCGTCGAGCCCGCCACAAGTGGTGCCGTGTCGGTCAGCGCCCCCAGCGGCCTGCCGCCGCTCGAGGTCGTGATCGTCGGGAAAAGCACCGACGTGCCCGTTGTTTATCTCAACGGGTCGCCAGTGGTCGGCACGCGGCGCGCCGGTCTGGCGGTCAGTGCATGACCGTCCGCGAAATTGGACAACCTGAGGAGGGCATTGTCCAGGGCACTATTTGCAGGGCACTAATTGTGTCTTGGTCCCCCTGCCCGCTCCGGAGCGCATGGCGGTAAGCGCCTCCTCGTAGTGGTCCAGGTCAAAAGCAGTGCCGAGGAGCGGCGAGACATCGACCTGTCCCGATCCCATCAACCGGACCGCCGTTTCGAAGCTGTCGAGAACTGCCATGGACCCCGTCAGTGTGATCTCGTCGTTAAAGATGCGGAAGGGCGACAAACTCACCCTCGCCTTCACGTCGGCCACACCGAAGACAAGGACGGTCCCGCCCCGATCGACGGCATCAAAGGCCGCTTCGATGGCCTCTGGGACACCGGTGGCGTCCACCGCCACCTCGAAAGATCCGTCTAGCTGGTCAACGGAGGAGGCGCAGGGGCCCAGCCCGAGGGTAGCGGCCACCTCGAGGCGTGAGCTGAGCCTGTCGACCATCGCAACCTCCGAGGCTCCCATTGGCGCCAAGCAGCTGGCCGATAAGCAGGCCCATGGTCCCGGCACCGACGACGAGGACACGTCGGCCAAGGACCTCGCCGACCCGGCGAACGCCAAGTACAGCGCACGAGAGCGGCTCGATCATTGCGGCCTGCTCGAAGCTCAAGGCGTCGGGAATAGGATAGGCATTGGCACCACGGGCCTTGACGAACGGGGCAAAAGCGCCCGGGCCCGTCACGCCGATAGCAGCGTAACGGGCACAGAGGTTGGCTCGGCCCGAGCGGCAAAAACGACAAGCGCCGCAGTGGATGTTGGGGTCGACGGCGACCCGCTGCCCCATCGCCGGCACCTCCACACCCTTCCCCCTGGCCACGACCGTGCCGCTGAACTCGTGGCCAGGTACAAGCGGGTACGTCGCCAGCGGCGACTCGCCGTCGATTAGGTGAAGGTCTGTGCCGCAGAGCCCACAGGCACCGACCTCGACCACCACCTCATCAGCCTCGGGGGTGGGGTCCTCGACTTCCTGGAGCTCGAGGATGCCCGGTCCCAGGATCGTTAGGGCTCGCACTGTCTCGGTCCTCCTGCCAAGACCAGCCGGTCTTCAGCGCACGCCGAAGATGTGGTCGAGCGCGAGCTGGTCGAGCCGCTCGATATTGGTGGCCCGGTTGCCGGCCGTTTCGGCGTCGAAGTCCTCGTAGGCACTGCGGTCACTGAGCAGCCCGGCGAGCGTCTCGCCCGGGGCCAGGGTGGGCCGGGACAGGTCAGGGACGCCGGCCGCGGCCAGGGCCTCTTGCACCTCCGGGTCGGCCCGCCAGGCT
>PMWT01000135.1 GCA_003166025.1 Acidimicrobiaceae bacterium
CCTCAAGACCGGCCTCCTCCTCAGGGTTAGCCTCGCCGGCCTCGGGCGCCCCGGCGTTTTGGGAACGGAGGCGATAGACCCGATAGCCGAGCGCCGGGACGGCGGCGGCGAGCACGACCCGGCGATGGCGCCCGCCCAGGGCGGCCAGGGAAGGCACCCGCTGCACGGGCACCGGGGCGCTCGTCTCCTCGTCCTCGGCCACAACTTCGGCCATGGACAACGCTTCCAGCTCGAACTCGACATCGGCGCTCACCGGCCAGGGCAACGGGTTCACGATCACGTAGGGGACAGTGCCCTCCTCGGCTCGGATCCCGATGCGCCGGGTCACCGACTGGACGGCGAGGTTGAGGGCGTGGGCCGCCACGCTGCTGGCATGGCCGTACTGGTCCCGGGCGTCGTCGTAGGCCGGCGCGATGGCCGTTCCCGCCAAAATGTCGTGGAACTGGTTGAACAATACGGACTTCCAGGCCTGGGCCAGCTCGGCCGCGGGGTAGGCCGGGCCCCCGAGATGGGCGGCCACGCTGCACCAGCGCTCGGCGGCCAGCAACAGGTGCTCGGCGCGACGGTTCCAGCGCTTGACCCCCGAGTGAGCCGAGTAGCAGCCCACCGCATGGTGCTGGAGATCTCCCACGTACGTGGGCAGGTCGGTGCGGCCGGCCATGGCGTCGAAGTAGCTGCGAGGGCTCGACGGCTCCAGGCGCAAGCCGTTGTCGGCGGCATTAAGGCGGCGGATACTGTCGAGGTTGGCCCGCGTCGGACCGCCACCGTGGTTGCCCACGCCATAGAAGACCATAAGTTGTTCTTCGTCGGCCGGCACCCGTTCCAGGGCGTGCCCGAGGAACGTCTCCAGATCGCCCTCCCGACCACTCTCGTAGTTGTAAGGGATGCGGTACGCGAGCACGCGCGAACCGTCGGGCGAAGCCCACCAGAACGCTTCTGCGGGCAGGGTCTTCTCCTTCGGCGCGGGGCGCAGGAACATGTAAGAGCCGATCCCCGCCTTGGCGAGCAGTTGGGGCAATGTGGCGGCGTGGCCGAACGGGTCGACGTTGCAGCCGACCGTCGCCACGGCTCCGAAGCGGTCGGCGAGGAAGCGCTGGGCGTAAAGTGCCTGGCGAACGAAGGACTCGCCGTGGGGCAGGTTGCAGTCCGGTTCGATCCACCAGCCGCCCACGACGACGAAGCGGCCCTCGGCGATGCGGCGGGCAATGTCCTTGAACAGCTCGGGGTCGACGGCCTCGACCCATTCGAGGTAGGCGACGGAATCACAGGTGAAAATAAACTCCGGGTACTCGTCCATGCGGTCGAGGGCCGAACGGAACGTGGCCCGTACCTCGTGCAGGCCCTCCTGCCACTGCCAGAGCCACACCGGGTCGATATGGGCGTTGCCGATCATGTAGACGAGGCGTTCTCGGCGTCCTGCGGTCATCGCTTTCCCCTTCCTCGGTAGGAGCAGCCCACCGCTGCGCCCGCGGCCGAACCTACCTCCCTCGGCAGACGGCCGGCACGTCCGGCGCCCACCCTCCTCGCCGCACTAGGTTTTCGGGAAATGACGCTGATGTTCCTAAACGGTACGGCCATGTCGGGCCAGAAGGACCACGCCGCCCATCCGGGGTCGAGCTTCCTGGGCCCGGCTAGTGTCGTGTCTCGGTTTTAGGTGGTGATTGTGGTTAGTGTGACTCGGCCGAGGCGGACCTTTTCGAGGATCTGCTCGGTGGGCGCGGTCCACACGAAGGGTTGCGGGTCGGTGTTGTGGACGTCGAGGTAGGCGTCGATGGCGGCGATGAGATCGGGGACCGAGCCGACCACCCGGAGCTCGCCGTGTTCGCCCGCCCCTGCGCAGCCGCCAACAACGCTTTGGCCCGACTGATTATATATGAGACACTACACTAAAGTGGTCCGAACGATCGTGCCAACTTTTCGTCGGAGTCACTGGGAACGCGGCATGCGCTTTCGTAGCGGTTCACGAGATTGAACCAACTCAGCATCAGAATCAATTTTCGCGTTTTATCGACGCCCCAGCGCTCGATGGCCGCTTCCAGCAGGTCCTCTCCGATGGTTGCATTATCCGCGATGTCGTCTGCCATCTGCGCAATCAAAACGATGTCCGGATCTAGTCCGGCGACTGGGCCGTCATTGGTGAGCGCCTCCACCTCAACTTTTGAAAGCCCACTATTGAGCGCTATACGAGTCGAAGCATGCACGGCATAAACGCATCTCAATCGCACGGCGGTTCGCACAATCATTGCTTCNNGCGTCTTGTCAGGATTGAAATCGCTTCCGAAGGCAGCTCGCGCCTCTTCACCGGTTGGCATCGGCAAACAGATATCGGTCATTGGTCTCCTTGGTGGGTTCGACATTGTGCCCTGCTCTCTCGTGGATCCTTCGGCCCATCACCCGCTCCTACACTCCGATGGCTCCCCGGCGTCGGGCGAATGGGCTGGCCAACCAGGTGCTCTCCAGGCTCCTGTCCAACCCCGAGACGCGGTCGAAGACCGTGGTGGTCCAACCTACGACGAGAACGGCGGGTTCTTCGATCATGTCCCCTCCCTGGACTCCGCCGGGGCCCCGGCGTGGAGGTCAGCGGGATCTCACGGATAAAGCCATCCGCCGTGGTGTGTCCCGCTCGGTGCCCGACCTCATCGCCGCCATCGAGGCATACCTCGCCGACCACAACAACGACCCCAAGCCCTTCGTGTGGACGGCGAGCGCAGAGCAGGTCTTGGAGGAAGGTCCGGCGAGGCGGGGTGCCCCTCGACCGAATCACCGCTTAATGATGAAACACACCACTAGTACCGCCGCCCGCTACCGCTTCTTCGCCATGCGCGACGAGTTGCCCGGGCTTCACCCGGTGCCGCGAGCTGGCCGGGTGATCGAGGGCGAGCTTTACGACATCCCTGAGGCCGTGCTCCGGGACCACCTCCTCCCCTCCGAGCCGCCCGAGCTCACGCTGGGCCGCATAGAGCTCATCGACGGCGAAGCCGTCAACGCCATGCTGCTGGTGCCGTCGCGCCTCGCCCCTGGTGACCGGGTCGTCGACATCTCCGAGCTCGGCGGCTTTCGCGCCTACCAGCGGTTCCTGGCCGCCAACGCCGCTATTGCGACCACGCCGGCCACCGACCTCTCGCCATAGGGCACCGGCGCGTCGGCTCAGTAGGCCAGGGCCACCGATTCGCGACGCCAGTCCGCCCCGGCCATGAGCGCACCGGTGGCCGGGTCGATCGCGATGGCCTGGCCACTGCCAAATGCCTCCTCTTTGACCAGGACCACGTGGCCCCGGGCTTCGAGGGCATGGCGAAGACCGGGGTCGACGTCGCCATAGCGGGCCTCGAAATCGACCGAGGCGCCGTCGGGCGAGACCAGGAACCGACCGGTGTCGACGGCTCGCTGGACGTTCAGGCCGAAGTCGAGCACGTTTACCAGCAACTGCCGCACGGTCTCCACCCGGGCCTTGCCACCCGGGCTCCCGGCCACCAGGCGGAGCCGGCCGTCGCCATCGAAAACCATGGCCAGGCAAGGGTTTTGCTCGAACCTCTCCGCCCGGGCCGCGTTGGTCACGACGAGCGAACCGACCGGCGTCCCCAGGCTTTTGGAAAGACAGACCGAGAGGGTGCTGCAGCGGCGACCGTACTCGTCGAGCGGGGTGCCGGTGGCCACCGAGGCGTTCCAGAGGCGTGCCCCGTCGCAGTGCAGGGCCACCCCGAGCCCGCCGAGGTAGGTGCTCAGGGCGTCCAGTTCGGCCAGGCGCCAGGCCCGCCCGCCCGAGCGGACGTGGGTGTTCTCGATGGCTACGGCCGCAGTCCGCACCCGGTCGTAGTTGTCGCCGTTGACGTTCGTCCCGATTTGGTCGACGCTCAGCTGATCAGCCAGGACGTCAGGCGTGATGATGCCGCGCCGGCTCGATGTCGCCGCCCTCTGGTCGGGGCTCGGGCGGGACCAGATCGACGTACTGGCCACCGACCATGCCCCGCACACCGCCGACGAGCAGGCGTGCACGGACGTCTGGGAGGCGCCCGGAGGCTTCATAGGCGTCGAGACGATGCTGCCCCTGATGCTCACCGAGGTGGCCCGGGGCCGGCTGTCCCTGGAGCGGCTGGTGAGGATGAGCGCCTGGCGGCCGGCGCAGATCTGGGGGATCGCCGACCGCAAGGGCGACCTGGGCGTCGGCGCGGACGCCGACTTCAACCTCGTGGACCCCGGGGCCGAGTCCCGGATCTCGCAGGACCGCCTCCATTCCCGCCACCCCGTGAGCCCCTACGACGGGTGGTCGACGACGGGGGCGGTAAGGGCCACTTACCTGCGCGGCGTGCCGGTGGCCAAGGACGGCCAGGTCCTGGGCGAGCCCCTGGGCCGCTTCGTCACGCCCGCCTGTCACCGCGCCGCGGCCAAGGGCGCCGGGAAGGCCGGGGCATAGATGCCGGCAGCCATCGTCGCCGACGGCGCCGACCGTTTCCTGCGGGCCGAGGCCGGCCCCCTCGACCTTGCCTCCACTGGCGGGCCCGGTGAAGGCAGGCCCGGT
>PMWT01000194.1 GCA_003166025.1 Acidimicrobiaceae bacterium
GATGCCGGCCCGGAGGATGCCGGGGCGGGTGAGCCTGGCGGCGGGGATGGCCCTGGTGCTCCTGGCCGCCGTTTTGTGGCTGGTGGACCGCTCGGCCGCGCCCCGGCTGCCCGGTGACACGATCACCGGGGGCCAGAACGGCACCAGTGCCGCGCTCCAACAGGCTTCGGCCCTCGCCACCACTGACCCGGCGGCGGCCCTGGCGGTCTACGATGAAGTACTCGCCACACAGCCCGACCAGCCCGAGGCCTTGACGGACGAAGGCTGGATCTACGCCGAGGGCGGTTTAGTCGACCAGGCTATGGCCCGACTGGACAAGGCCGAGAAGGTTGACCCGTCCTATGACGCCGCTCACTTCTACCGAGCGTTGGTACTGCTCGACGAGCGCCGTCCTGGCCCTGCCGCGGCAGAGCTCAAGTGGTACCTGGGCCACGGGCCTGCCTCGACGTTGGTGGCCGCAGCCCATGCTGCGTTGGAACAAGCCGAGGCTAAAGCTTGAGTGCTCGAAGGCGCCTTGCACCCGTCAGGCAGCCGCCCGTAGACCGAGCGGCGACCCTCTGGTCGGGGCAGGGTTCTGGCGCCGCGCTCGCCGGTGCGCAATGATCCCTGAGGGAACCCGATCGAAGGAGGAGATATGGACCGCCTCGAATGCCAATGGTGCCATGCTCAAAACCCGTCTGAGGCGCGGTCGTGCGAGCACTGTGGCGCTCCGCTCGACCGGGCTGCCCTGGTCTCCGATTCGGGATGGCGCGAGGCGCCGCGGCTACGGGACATGGCGAAGTTCCAGTTCTCCAACAGCACCTGCCAGGTCGAAGGTGAGCTGGTGCCGGTGGCCGAGATCAACCTGAGCCCAGGCGACGGGGTCATCTTCGAGCACCACACCATGTTGTGGAAGGACGAGAGCGTACCCGTCGGTGTGTACCCTCTGGGCGGTGGCCTGAAAAGGTCCTTGGGTGGCATGCCTTATGTGGTCACCCAGGCGGGCGGTCCCGGCCGGATCGCCTTTTCGCGCGACGCGGCCGGGGAGATCGTGACGCTACTGCTCCATCCGACCATGGAGATCGACGTCCGGGAGCACGCGTTCCTCGCTGCCTCTCACTCTGTGCGCTACAGTTTCGAGCGCATCAAGGGGCTGGCCAACATCCTGCACGGCGGGAGCGGGATGTACCTCGACCGGTTCGTCACGGCCGGCGAGCCGGGCATCGTCCTTCTGCACGGGTACGGCAACGTCTTCGAGAGGACTCTCGCCCCGGGCGAGAAGATCCTCTTGGAACCCGGCGGTTATCTTTACAAGGACTCGAGCGTCACGATGCAGGCGGTGCAGCTGAACGTCCGTACCGGCGTTTTCCGTCACGGCATGTACCTGGCGGAGATGACCGGCCCTGGGCGCGTGGGGATCCAATCGATGTACCACCACCACGCGAGCGAGTGAGCTCCATGTCGAACGCACCTGTCACACCTGCGCCTCCGGCCACGGGGTACATATGCCGCTTCTGCCGGCTCCCGTCCGACGCGGGTGGGTTGTCGTGCCCCAACTGCGGCGCCCCCGTCGATGTCCGGGCCGCCGTCTCCGATTCGGGCTGGGTGGAGCAACCCGCCATCAAGGACATGGCCAAGATCCAGTTCGGCCAGTCGTTCTGCCAGGTCGAGGGCACCCTCGTGCCGAGCGCCGATTTTGCCTTAGCCGCGGGCGAAGGGGTCGTGTTCTCGCACCACACACTTTTGTGGACGGCCCCCGGCACTCATTTGGAACCCTGGGCCAAAGGGTCGTTCTTCAATCGCATGTACGCGGGTATGCCCGTGGTGCTCATGCGGGCGAGCGGGCCCGGTCATGTCGCCCTCTCGGAGGACCACCCCGGCGAAGTAGTGGCGCTCCCCATCCCTGCGGGCCGGGCCTTCCTGGTGCGAGAGCATGCCTTCCTGGCAGCCAGCGACAGCGTCGATTACACATGGCAAAATTCTCCCGTCTGGCTCCAGGTACAAAAGGGTAACGAGTCGGAGTTCGAGTACCCGGTCGGTCCCTACCTCGACGTGTTCGTCGCCGGCGGGGGCAGTCCCGGCTTGCTGCTCCTGCACTGCCCCGGCAACCTGTTCGTCCGCGATCTACAGAGAGGCCAGGCCATCCTCGTGCAGCCCGGGTCGTGGGTGTACGCGGACACTTCGGTGACCTTCGGCCTTCATGCCGAATACCCGGCCAGCGGAGGGGTCAGGTGGGGCAGTTACGACTACCGGACCGTCTGGATGCGCCTCCAAGGGCCGGGCCGGGTGGCGGTGAGGTCGATTTTCGAGAAACCGGAGCGCTACGCCGGCCTGGTAGGCAGCAGCGGCATGAGCCTTAGGCGCTGGTAAGCCTCTGCCGCCGTTGCGGGCGAGTTGGGCTCTGGCGGCCGGGCCCGAGGCAGACCGAGCTGGGTTACACGGACCTGAGGCGCAAGTGGCTGGCGATGTAGTCGTCGACCAGATTGATCAGATCCGCTTGGCCGTCGACGAAAGTGACATGAGCCGCCCAAGTACCTTCGGACACCGGATAGGCCATGACGGCCCGCCCGACGAGCTGGACCGTGGGCCCGATGTCCACAGTGACCTCGAGGGTGTCGCCCGTGCTGAGAGGGAACGGTCCTTCGAGCTTCAAGCCGCCACGGGACAGGTCGGCCACCGACATCTCATGGGGCTTGCCCCGGCGCGTCGAGCGGAGCCGCCGGACCTCCGCCTGCAGTTCGGGCTCAACTCTTTTGCCGAAACGACGCTGGACGAACAGGGGCGAGCTCAGCAGCTCTATCCCGACCTGCTGACCTACAGGCGCGCCGCTCAAGGCGCCCAACCAGTGATAGAGGCCCTCGGAGCGCGGCATGAACAGCTGTATGGTCAGGCCCGACACCAGGTGGCCCTCAGGGAGCTCGTCAAGCAGGTCGAGCACGACTGACGTCGCCTCGACCGAGGCGACCACGCCCACGCACGTCCCCGCCTGCGGGAACTCCAGGCTGACGCGTACGCCTGGAGCGAGAGGCCCCGAGATGTCAGTTGGTAGTCCCATAAGTCCTTCCGAGCTCACGCCCGATCTTGCCAGATGGCGGCGCCGCCCGCTGCGTTCACGCTCCAACGGGCAAGCTCGTCGAACAGGACTCGTCCCCCATGGCCCGAGATGACCACTCTGCCGGCCCTGTCGCCTGGCCGTAGAGGGTGCTCAACATGCCCTTGACCATCCCTCGGTCGACCGCGCAGATGACGGGGTGCTGAAGGGCGGCGTCGAAAAATGGGCACGCCTCCTTCACCAGGGCCACGGACCGGCCCCGGGCCTCGGCGTGGGCGGCGAAACCGTGTGCCGTGAGGGCATCGGCGACCGCGTGCAGGGCAGACCGGAAAGACCGTTGCCCTTCAGCTACAGCCATGGATGTCGCCAATTTGCACCCGTAGGCGAAACCGACCCGCTCGGCCATCTCCTCGGCGGCCTGCTGAGGTACCAGGGCCAGCGCCCCCCCCAACAGCGTGACAAGTAGCTCCTCTCCGGGTTTGGCCCCCTCCAGGACCGGGGCCGGCCCGCTGGTCCGGTAGCGCTTGGAGGGCCGCCCTGCCACCGACGTCCCGGACCGGCTGCTGGAAACGTCGAGGTAGCCGCCGGCGGCCAGCTTGTCCAGATGGTGCCGGGCCACGTTGGGGTGGAGCGAAAAGTGCTGTGCAACCTGAGAGGCGGTCACTCCTCCGCCCGATTCCCTGGCGTACAGGTAGACCCTCCTACGAGTGGGATCGCCGAAGGCCGACGTCACCGCGGTGACCATGGCGGAGAACTCGGCACCGCTGAGAGACTGGGCCATTCACCCCCATCGTACTGGGAACACGCTGGCTAAGACCTGCCTCGCCAAACCCGCCGGGACGGCCAAAGCCCGGCATGCACGCCCGACGGCCCGTTAGCATGACCAGGGCATGGCGGGTAACCCCTTTTCGGACGCTTCCTCGCCGACGAGGGTTATCGCCGTCAGTTCGGGCAAGGGGGGCGTGGGCAAGTCGTCGGTCACGGTCAACCTGGCCATAGCCCTCGCTTTGGCGGGTAACCGCGTGGGTCTTCTCGATGCCGACGTTTACGGGTTCTCGGTGCCGGCGATGCTCGGCCTTTCCGGGGAGCCGGTCACCGGCGAAGGTGGGGTGAGCCCCCTGACCGCTTTCGGGTTGAGCGTGATGTCCATGGGCTTTTTCGTGCCGGACGACCAGCCCGTCATATGGCGGGGGCCGATGCTCCACAAAGCGCTCGAACAGTTCTTGGTGGACGTTGACTGGGGGGCTCCCGACTTCCTGGTGGTGGACATGCCGCCCGGGACGGGGGACGTGGCGCTGTCCATGTCCCAGTACCTGCCCGCGTCGGAGGTCTACGTGGTCACGACGCCTCAGCCCGCGGCGAAGAGGGTGGCGCAACGCAGCGCGTACATGGCGCGCAAGCTGAACCTGCCGTTGCGGGGGGTGATCGAGAACATGAGCTGGTTCAGTGCCCCCGACGGGACCAGGTACGAGATCTTCGGCCAGGGTGGGGGCGCTCAGTTGGCCGAGGAGCTGGGCGTGCCGCTGCTGGGCCAGATCCCCCTGGTAGCCGCCATCAGGGAAGGAGGCGATGCCGGCCGTCCCGTGGTGGCGGAGGCGCCGTCCTCGGAGGCGGCGGCGGCGTTCCGCCAAGTGGCTGATCGGATCGTGGGCCTTGGCCGTACGCGGGTGTTCCGCTCGGAGCTGCGGGTCAACTAGAAGCGGACAGCCAGGGGCCGGGCCCGGTACCGCTTTAGGCGGCGTTATGCGCGCCATTTTTCGTCTTTTTAGCGCGATCATGGAGTGGATGGCGGAGCCTGAGGGTGCCAAGCCGACCCCGGTCGGCCGGCGGGTGGTACTAGGGATGCTTGGTGTCGGGGTCGCCGGTGTCATCTTCGGGGACCCGGTGTCGCGCGCCATAGGCGACGTCCTGGCGCCTCTGACGGCGGGGGATGCGGGGATCGCCAGCCTGGTCCCGGGGGCCGACAATTTCCAGCTCTATACCGTCGTCAGTGGTTACCCGGCCCCCCCTCCCGACTACCGCCTTACCGTTGACGGGTTGGTCAAGCGTCCTCTTAGCCTGAGCGTCGCTGACCTCGAGGCGATGCCGGCGACAAAGCTAGTCCATCCGTTCCAATGCGTTACCGGGTGGGTGGTCCCCGACGTCCACTGGACCGGTGTCCATCTCGGCCATCTGTTGGACGAGGCGGGCCTGGCCGAGGGGGCGACGGCTCTGCACTTCACGTCGTTCGACGGCGTCTATACCGAGAGCCTGACCATAGACCAGGCCAGGTTGCCCAACGTGATAGTGGCCTATCAGATGCTCGGTGGCCCCGTCACAAGGGAGCACGGCGGGCCCGTGCGCCTCTACGTGGCACCCATGTACGGCTACAAGTCCATCAAGTGGCTTAGCACCATATCGGTGGTGGACCACGTCGAGCCGGGCTACTGGGAGGACAACGGTTACGCCGTCGATGCCTGGATCGGTCGGAGCAACGGTCTTTAATGGGGCCACCGCCTGGCAAGAAGCGGCGGAAGGTGGAGCAGCTCAGCCGTTTCGATGGGATAGAGCGCTTGGCCCACTGGCTGACAGCGTCGTTTTTTCTAGCCCTGATCGCCACTGGCGCCGCCCTTTACATACCGGCCGTAATCGGGTTCGTCGGTCGCCGGGGCCTCGTCGAGCGTATCCATGTCGATGTGGGCTTAGCCTTGCCGTTGCCTCTCATAATCAGCCTGGCCGGCACATGGGGAAAGGGCCTTCGCGCCGACATCCGACGTATGAACCGCTGGATCCCGGGCGACCGCCAGTGGTTGAGGCTCACCGTTCATCGCCAACCGACCGTTGATGTCCCCGTCGGTAAGTTCAACGCCGGCCAGAAGTTGAACGCCGCCATCACCGGCGGAGTGATGCTCGTCATGTTGATGACCGGTTCGGTAATGCACTGGCCCTACTACTGGCCCCTTTCATGGCGGACAGGCGCCACCTTCATGCACGATGTGGTGGCGATCTTCTTCGTGGTCGTGGTGATCGGCCATATAGGCATGGCCGTGACCCACCCTCCCGCCCTGCGCTCCATGTTCACCGGCAAGGTGAGCCGGGCGTGGGCCAAGCGCCACGCTCCCCTGTGGCTGGAAGACCTGGAAACGGGCCCCTAACGCCGGTAATGCTCATAGCCTTAGCCGGCGACACTGCGAGGGAGCTTGTCGACCGGCCATCCCAAGAGCTCGACGGCGGTGTCGAAGGCGAAGCGGTCCGTCATCCCGCTCACATACGCGATGGACCTGTGCAGGGCTGCCCCCCGCCCACCTTCCATGACCGCGCCGGGAGCGCAGTCATGCCGGCCTGGGCCACCGAGCTTTTCCGGGTTTTCGGCGAAGTACTCGACGAGGGCGCTCAAGACGGCAATTACCGCCCGGCCCTGGGCAATCGAGCTCGCACGGGTGTAGATGCGTTCGTAGTTGAACGCCCGTAACTCGGCCAGGGCATTGGCGACGGGTGGGCGCATACCGATCTCCCCGGTCGTCGTGATGCAGTCGACGAGCGCTGTTATGAAGCACCGGAGCTGGGACGAGCGAGAGCGGCCGGCTACCTCCACGACGGCTGCGGGAAGGTCGTCCAGGTCCACAATGCCTATCCCGGCGGCGTCCTCGAGGTCGTGCGCGCAGTAGGCGCAACGGTCGGCCCAGCTCACCACGGCGCCCTCGGGGGTGGCCGGGCTCGGGAGCGACCAACTGTGGTGTCGGATGCCGTCGAGGGTCTCGATGCACAGGTTGAGCGGTGCCAGGACCACATCGGCCCCCCAGATGGCATGGTTGTAACCGTCGGCCAGGTAGGGGGCGAACGCTTCTTCGCTGGCGTGGCCTCCGGGGCCGTGCCCGCAGTCGTGACCGAGAGCGATGGCTTCGGTCAGGGCCGCGTTGAGCCCGGTGGCCCGGGCCACGGCGGTGGCCACCTGGGCCACCTCCAGCGCATGGGTGAGGCGGGTGCGCTGGTGGTCCCGGGGGAACACGAAGACCTGGGTCTTGCCGGCCAGGCGCCGGAAGGCGCTGGAATGGAGGATCCGGTCGTGGTCGCGTTCGAAACAAGTCCGAAGGGGGTCGGGCTCTTCGAGGACGGCGCGCCGCCCTGCGCCCGAGGACCTGGTGGCGCCTGGGGCGAGACAGAGGTCCTCACTGTCCTCACGCGCCAGGCGGGTCAACGCCTGTGCTCGGGCCCGGGGGCGCCCCGACAGCGAATGGGCGAGGACGATGCCTTCGGGCGACACCGTACCGGTCATGGTCGCCGCCCAGGCTGCCGCCCGGTCGCTCGGGGGGGACAGGCCGGCTTGGGAGCTGGCGGCGGCACTTACCTGTGGTCGACCGCCCTGCTCGTCACTTGGCACGGCACCCACCGTACCCAGCGCAGCCGACCGTCCGAATGCCCCGGCCCGCTGATGAGGTCCCTCTATATAACATGGCTTGACCAGTGCCTGGCTTGACCAGTGCGCGAGACAGGAGAGCAGCGACGTGGACGTCCGTATCGGTGTGGCCCAGGCGCCCCGGGAGATCGAGGTGGAGCTGGCGGACAGCACAAGCCCCGACGAGCTGGTGGCAAAGATCGACGCGGCCGTGGCCAAAGCGGACGGGATGATCTGGTTTACCGACAAACGTGGTCGGCGCATCGGCGTCCCGGCCGCCAAACTGGCGTACATAGAGCTGGACACGGCCACCGAGACGCGCCGTGTCGGCTTCGGGGCCGCCGTCTGAACGACCGGAAGAGCAGCTCCGTTGGTTGAACTGCTTGATCGCAAGCTTTTGTTCGTCACCGGTAAGGGGGGCGTCGGCAAGACGACTGTCAGCGCCGCGCTGAGCCTGCTGGCGGCGAGCAAAGGCAAGCGCACCTTGGTATGTGAGCTGGACGCCAAGGGAGACCTGGCGGCAAGCTTCGAGGCCGGNNCAGTACCTTTCCCTGCAGCTCAAATTACCAAAGGCGGCGCACATCGGTCCCGTGGCGAAGATGTTCGACTTCGTGGCCTCGGCGGCGCCGGGAGTTCGCGAGATCGTCACTGTGGGCAAGCTGTGCTGGGAGGTCCGCGAGCGCCATTACGACCTCGTCGTGGTCGATGCCGTCGCCAGCGGCCACATTGTCGGTCAGCTGGCGGCCCCTCAGGCCATCAACCGCCTTGTCCAGGTCGGCCTCATCCGCCAACAGACGGGTTGGATGCTGGACATCCTTTCCGACCCTCGGACCTCGGGCGTCCTTGTCGTCGCCACCCCGGAGGAAATGCCCGTCACCGAGACCATCGAGCTCATCGGCCGGCTCAAGGCCGAGACGACTGTGAGCCTGGCCGGGGTGATTGTCAACCGCGTGCTCCCCGAACTGTTCGGCACGA
This sequence comes from Acidimicrobiaceae bacterium, assembly GCA_003166025.1. Lineage (GTDB taxonomy): Bacteria > Actinomycetota > Acidimicrobiia > Acidimicrobiales > Palsa-688 > Fen-671. The sequence goes on from PMWT01000194.1 coordinate 8,382, forward strand.
GGGAGGGACGAGCCTTCGAGGCCGTCTGCGGGGAGCCGGCGCGGGAGTTCCTGACCGAGAAGATAGGGGGCCGGCCCGAGCCTCTGCTCGACGCGGCCCGGTTAATGGTCAAGATGCGCCGGTCCCGGGCTGCTCACCTCGAGCGGTTGCGCGAATCGGTAAGCGCCGGTGCGCCCGGCGGGGCCGCTGTCCCCCTGCTGTACGTGCCGTACCTCTTCCTGCGCTCTTACGGGTTGCGCTCGACCCGCCAGATCGCCGCCGCCCTCGCCGCGGAGCTTGAAAGTTGACCAGGGCCAGGAAGGTACCGGCCACCTTGGAAGCGCTCGTGGCGGCCAGGGAGATCGTCATCGTCTGCGGGCCCGGCGGCGTCGGCAAGACCACTGTGGCCGCGGCCGTCGCGGCGATGGCTGCGTGCCGTCAGGGCGGCAAGGTCCTGGTGCTCACCGTCGACCCCGCCCGCCGGCTGGCCAATGCCCTAGGTTTGTCGCCGGCCCGGGCGGGCGCCCAGCAGGTACCGCTCAGCGCCTTTGCCAAAGCCGGTATCGTGCCGCACGGCGAGTTGTGGACTGAGATGCTGGACACCAAGTGGAGCTGGGACCGCCTGGTGGACCAGCACGCGCCCGACCGGGCCACCGCCCAACGGATATTGGACAACCCCCTCTACCAGAACATTTCCGGCCGGTTCGTGCAAAGCCACGATTACATAGCGGTCGAACGATTATACGAGCTCCATTCACAGGGTGCTTACGACCTGATCGTCGTCGACACGCCGCCGACCCGTAACGCCATCGACTTTCTCCTGGCTCCCGAGCGTATGGCCGAGTTTTTCAGTTCCCGGCTGTTGCGCCTCCTCACCGTCCCGTACCGGAGCCGCTTTGCCGATATGGCGTCCCGGCCGTTCTACCATGTGGCTGACAGGATCCTGGGTTCGCAGTTCCTCCAGGACATTGCGGAGTTCTTCATACTCTTCCAAACACTGTCGGAGGGTTTTGTGTCGCGCGCCGAGGAGGTCCAGAGGCTGCTGGCTGACCGCCGCTCCACATTTATAGTGGTGAGCACTTTGGAGAGCGTCCCGGTGCGTGAAGCAGGAACATTTATGGGTCTTTTGCCGGCCAAGGGGTTCCATCTCGGCGGCTTGGTCCTCAACCGGGTGCTGCCCGCCTACCTTCTTTCCCCCGGCTTGGCGCCTCGCGCCGCCAGGCTGTCCGAGGACGCAGAGCACCTGGCGGGCCTGCTTTGCACCGAGAAAGGTCCCTTGCGCGGCACAGACCCGGTCCTGGTCGAGCGAGTCCTACAAGAGGTGGGCGTCAATTTCAATAACTTAGGCGTCGTGGCCAGAAGAGAGGCCAGCCTGCGCTCGGATCTGTCGGGCCCCCTCGGTGTCGTGGTCACTGTGCCCGAGCTCGAACAGGATGTCCACGACCTGGAAGGCGTGCTCGCACTGGGCCGCCATATCTGGTCGTGAGCATTGTCGTGGACAACCGGCGGCCGTCCCGCATTTTTATGTCTCTCAGTGGCAATAAAGGAGGACTGTCATGGCGACTTTGGCCGAACTGCTGAGGGGCCGGACCTTAGCGCCCGAGGCTGTCGTCGAGCATTTGCAACGCCTGGTGAGCTCATGGGGGATCCTCTCGGACCTGTCGTTCTCGGACCTGCTGCTTTTTGTCCCGATTTCCGCTCAGCAAGGGGGCTTCGTGGTGGTTGGCCAGGTAAGGCCGACCACTAGCCAGACCCTCCATCTTGAGGACCTGCTGGGCCGGGAAGTCGGCGACAACGAGCGCCCGCTGCTGGCCCGGGCCTGCGCCCTGGGCAGCGTCGTGGAGGGCGAAGTGCCGGTGACGGCCCGGAGCGAGCGAGCCCGGGTCGTCTGCATACCGGTCCGGATGCGGGGCGACATTGTAGCCGTGCTCACCAGGGAGGCACCTCTCGTAGTCGGCCGACGGGCGGGCGAGCTCGAACGCGTCTATGTGGGCGTGTTCGACCGCCTGGCCCGGATGGTCACGGCCGGGACCTTCCCGTTCCCGGCCGACGAGCCCCTCTCAAGCGAGGCGCCCCGGGTAGGTGACGGGGTCATGACGCTAGACGGGGCCGGGCGGATCGAGTTCAGCTCGCCTAACGCCGTCAACGCCCTACACCGGTTGGGCATCTACCGCGGGATCATGGGGGCCAGCCTCGCCGAGCTGGGCCTCGAGCACACGCCGGTCCCGGTCGCCTTCAATCAGCAGCTCCCGGTGTCAGAGGAGCTCGAGCTCGGCGATGTCGCCGTCTTCATGCGTTGCATACCGCTGCTCGACCAGGGCAAGGTGACAGGGGCGCTCCTGCTCGTACGTGACGTTACCGATCTCCGCCGCCGTGACCGGCTCCTCCTGGGGAAGGACGTTGCCATCCGCGAGGTGCACCACCGGGTGAAGAACAACCTTCAGACGATCTCGTCCCTGTTGCGCCTGCAGGCACGACGCTTACCGAAGGGCGACGGCCGCCATGCCCTGGAGGAAGCGGAACGGCGGGTGCGCAGTATCGCCGTTGTCCACGAGATCCTTTCCCGGGACACCACTGACGAGGTCGACTTCAACGACATACTGCCGTCGCTGGTCCGCATGGCAGAGGACCTTTCCAGCGCCACGGTGCCCACCAAGGTCACCTGGTCAGGCGAGGCGGGAGAGATGGGCGCCCAGGTCGCCACGCCGCTGGCCGTGGCCTTGAACGAGCTCATGCAGAACGCCGTTGAGCACGCCTTCGTCGCGCTCGGGGGGCACGGCGCCGAGCATTATCACTCTGGTCCGGCCGGGCACGGGGTACCTTCCCCGGGAGCTGCCAGCGGCGCTACCGGGCCGGCAGACGACCCTGACAACGCGTCCGGGCCACGGGTCCACGTCTCGCTCAGCCGGGAAGGCGACCTGCTTTCGGTCCAGGTGAGGGACAACGGTAGTGGGCTGCCGGAAGGCTTCTCTATCGAAGCTACGACCAGCCTCGGCCTTTCCATCGTCAGAGGGCTCGTCAACAGCCAGCTCGGCGGCACGATGAAGATGTACAACGACGGCGGGACGGTAGTGGAGTTCGTGGTGCCCGTCAAGCACTCCGACCGTGACGAACTAGCCCGGATCTGAGCTCCCGAACACAGAGCTCCGCTTGCGACGCAGGCGGAGGCCTGGGGGCTCCGCTCTTCGGGTCAGCCCGCCCGGCGCTGGCGAGCCAGCCACACCTTGCGAAGCTTGCGCCTCTCCTCTTCGGTGGTACCTCCCCAAATCCCTGACTCCTGGTTGGTCGCCAAGGCAAAGTCCAGACAACTCGAGCGGGCGTCACAGGTGCCGCACACGGCTTTGGCGCTCGTGATCTGCTCCACTGCCGGTCCCGTGCTACCTACGGGAAAGAACAGGTCAGGATCGGTATCACGGCACGCGGACCGCTCGCGCCAATCTTCGACATCCCACTCGATGCTCCGAGTCCAAGTCAGGGCCAACTCAGTTTTCCTCCTGGCGCGATCAACAACGTCTGACCGGGGGCCGCGGTCAAGGGCCGAACGAACAGGCCCAAACCCGAAAAAAGCTTGTGAAATCCTTCACGTGCGTGGCCCACCAGAATCAAGTGGCAAAAAGCTCGCGCGTAGGGTGAATTATAGCCTCGGTGGTGCGACGCGCAAGGGGTTGTTGGGCAGGACCAGTGACAGCACCCCGGGGGCCCATCGCAGTTCGATGTGCTCAGCTTCTGCTACGTAGTCGCCGTCGACCTGGTAGGGGACGGGGCGGTACCCCTTGACCGTAGCCTCGCCGACCCGACCGAGGACCGAAGTGTGCCGGCGGCCGGTGTTGGCCAGGCCTTCACCGAGGGCGGCGACGGCTGCGGGCAGGAGCACCCGCAAGGTGAGCTTGCGCAGGACGACCAGAGCTAGCGGCGTGTCGAGGGATGTCCCTCGGGCCAGGCTCACGGGCCGGTTGCCGAGGTAGGTGTACGGGTCCGTGTTGAGGCAAACGGCGAAGTAACCGTCGTCTATCACCGGTCCGGCGTCCGAGGTCACCGAGAAGGCCGGGTGGTGGCGCTCGTAGCCGTATGCCCAGGTGAACATGGCTTCCCCCAGGAAAAGCGCCGGTCCCGCGTAGCGCTTCAGGGACGCCAGCTTCTCGACGCCGGCCACCACGGCGGCGTCGAAGCCGATGCCGGCATGGAACAGGAAGTAGCGGGCGTTGGCCTGGCCCAGGCCCACCCGCTCGACCGAACCGGCAGCGAGGGCGGAAAGCAGTTGGCTGGTGGCTTCGATCGGGTCGTTGGCCATACCGATGGTGCGGGCGAAGACGTTGGTGGAGCCTCCGGGGAGCACGGCGAGAGCGGTAGGCGAGCCGGCCAGCCCGTTGGCCGCCTCGTTCAGTGTCCCGTCCCCACCGAGGACGACAACGGCGTCGAGGCCGTCTGCTGCCGCGCCCTGTGCCAGGCGGGCGGCATGACCTCTCCGGTTGGTCTCCTTTATCACCACCTCGTGGTCGGCCGAAAGAGCTTTGTGGATGACGACGCGGGCGCGGGCGGTCACAGACGAGGCAGAGGTGTTTACGACTAACAACAGCCGCATCAGGGCGCCGGCGTCTCCGCGGCGGTACGGAGCTGGGAGACGCTGCGCGCCAACAGCCTCGAGACATGCATCTGGGAGATCCCGAGCCTGTTGGCAATCTCGGACTGCGTCAGGCCTTCGAAAAACCGCAGATGGAGGATCAGGCGTTCACGCTGGCCGAGTTGCCCAAGGAGCGGGGAAAGCGTGGCCCGGCTCTCGGCGTCCTCCAGCGAGGCATCTTCCCCGCCCAGCCTTGCCCCCAGCGTCTCGCCCTCTTCGGTGCCCGCAGGCGCGTCCAGGGACGTTGAGCGGTAGGCCTGGCCTGCCTCCAGGGCCTCGAGCACCTCTTCCTCGGATACTTGCACTTCCGCCGCCAGCTCCGCGATAGTCGGCGAGCGGCCGAGCTCCTGGCCCAGAGTGGCCACGACTTTGCCCAGGCTCAGGTATAGCTCCTGCATCCTGCGGGGAGCCCGTACCGCCCAGCCCTTGTCGCGAAAATGCCGCTTGAGCTCCCCGACGATGGTGTGGGTGGCGTAAGTGGAAAACGCCACTCCCCGGGTGGGGTCAAAGCGGTCGACGGCCTTTATCAGCCCGAGCGAAGCCACCTGCACGAGGTCGTCGAGAGGCTCGCCCCGGTTGGCAAAACGGCGCGCCAGGTACTCCGCCAGCCCCAAATGCGCGCCCACGAGCTGGTCGCGCAAACTGGCGTCCCGGGTCTCCGCGTATGCGAGAAATTGCTCTGTGAGCTCTTCGCGCCGGTTCGGCTCCAGGCTCACTGTCCTTCCCCTGGTGCCTCGCGCTCCGCGCCGTCCTTATGGGGCTGGCGCCTTTTCACCAACCGGAACTGTGGCCCTCCGGCCCCGTCGCTCACGGAGTGCTCGTCCACTAAGGCGTTGAGTATCACTTCGGACAGTTCGGACAAGTGCACGGGGGCCGCCCCCGAAAAATGGCCGCGCCCGTTAACGGTGAGGCCGTCGGGACCGAGCAGGAAGGTCATCTCCAATATGCCGTCCCTGCCCTTGCTCCCGGTAAGCCCGAAACAGATCTCGTCTATGGCCAATCTCAGGTCTTCGACCTGGTCGAAAGTGAAGCCGAGACGACCGGCGAGGCCGGCGGCGGTCACTCGGGCTAGGCCCAGGAACTCGGGCCGGGCGGGGACCGCCAAACGCACCTCGTCTTGGCTGCTCACTCGGCAGGGCTCCTCTCGCGCTGGTACGTGCCCGTGCAGCGCCCTCGCTCCCGGCACTCCCCGGGCCATGGTGGGCCGTAGTCAAGGTTAGCTGCCTCCGGCTTGTTCCTGGTCATACCAACGGCCAGGGGTACGGGAAGTCGGTGGACGGTCCGGGGAACCTGGCCGCGGCTCTGAGAGCGGCCGCCCGGGCCGTGAGAGCCCTTATCTCTTCCGTGCCGAGCAGCCTCGTCACCGCCCTCGGCACTGACCCGGCAGCCATGGGCCCCAGGTCGGCGAGCAGGTCGTCGTCAACCTGGTCGCCGACGAAGTCCCATATGACGGTGCGCAGCTTGGGCTCGGCATGGAAGCACAGGCCGTGGTCGATGCCCCATATGTGGCCCTCCCGGTCGATGAGGCAGTGACCGCTCTTGCGGTCAGCGTTGTTGGCGACCACGTCGAAGGCGGCCATGCGGCGCAGGTCGTCGCGGTGCTCGGGCGTCTCCAGGAGGGTGAAGTAGTGCTCGTCGAAAAGGGCATCCACACAGTACTGGAGGGACCCGGGGCCGAGCGGCCCGTCGGCGCGAGCCGTGGTGGGTGGCACGATGCCCCAGCCCAAGAAGGCGCTCAGCTCATAAGCGGCCACCTCACGCTTCCACAGCCCGCGGGGGAAGTCCCAGAGAGGCCGTTCACCTCTGGCCGGTTTGTAAATGGCGAGCACGGGCTCCCGGTCCCCACCCCGGTCATCAGAGCGACTGCCCTTGGCCTGCCGCCCTCCCGGTCCCCGCGGCGGCGGGCGAACGGCTACCAGGAACGTGGCGTTGGAGCTCCACGGGAGCCGCCCCCGCAACTCGATCTCGCCGTTGGACAGGGTGGCTAGAAGCTGGCGGCGGCCCGCGGCCGCACTTTCGGGGGGCGCCCCACCACTTTCGCCCAATGCGCCGCCGGCCCCTTACATCGCCGGAGGGCGGTGGCCGTTTGTCTTCGGGCAGGAGTGGTCTTGTCCCAGGGGGTACCCGCACAGGGGACACGGAGGTCTGCCGCCGCGCAACAGCCGCTTACCGTGCTCGATCACGCCAGCCGCCTGGTCCCTCGTAAGTGCGATGCGGGCCGTGGCCGTCCCGGTGGCGGGAGGCTCTAAAGCCGTCTGGCCTTCGCTCTGGTCGTCCTCCTCGGGGCCGCCAACCTCCTTGGCCACCAGGACAACCCGGTCGGTGGTCGAATCGTAGGCCAGCTGCATGGAGCCAACGGCCCATTCCGCCTCCACGGGATCCTCCAGTTCGAGATCGGTCTCCCCGGGTACGGCGGCAGGGCTGGCCAGGTCGGCCAGCACCTCGCTGAGCCCGCCCGCAAGGAAGAGGACCTGCTCCTTTTCGAGCTTGAGGGAGAGGAGCCGGTCCGCCTGGCGGGCCTGAAAGTAGAAGACGCGAGCGCCGGGCGGCCCCACCGCTCCCACCGTCACGCGGGTCGGGCTCGGCAGATCGAACGAAACGCTCAGTTTGACCTCCTCGTTCCCGGTCCGGGGCTCGGCTCCTTGTCCGGCCCGCTCTCGGGGACCGTCCAGTTGACGAGCATCACGCTGGGGGCCGGCTCCGAGTAACTGATGGCACTAACCGAGGCCGGTGACACGTTCACCCGTTGGAAGAGGTCGAGGTGGACGCCCATGGCATCGGCCAGGACGGTCTTGATGGGATCGGCATGCGAGACGACGACGACTGTCTGGCCCGGGTGGCGTGCCGCCAGGGAACGGACCGTGCCGACCACCCGCGCGTACATCTCCTGTATGGACTCGCCGCCGGGGAACCGGAAGCCGCTGGGGTAACCGACCACCGTTGCCCACTCGGGCTTCTTCGCCAGCTCCTTGAGCGCTACCCCGGCCCATTCGCCGGCGTCGGTGTCCATGAGCCGTGGTTCCTCGTTGACCGCAAGACCGAGAGCCTTGGAGAGCACCGAAGCCGTCTCCCTGGTCCGCGAAAGCGGCGAACTATAGAGCGCGGCGAGCGCCGGCAGCGTAGCTCGCCAGGCGGAAATGTGCTCAGCAGCTTGTCCCGCCTGCTTCCAGCCTTCCTCGGAGAGATTGGGGCCGGCACCCGACGCCGGCATTTCCTTACCGGTGGTCGGTGTCAAGCCGTGGCGGACCAGTAGCACGACGGTGGCGGGGAGGGGTTTGGGACGAGTTGGCATTTCCTGCCAAAGCTAGCCCGTGGCGAGCAACATGGAGATCCCCCGGGTGCAGGTATCGTCGAGGAATGCCGGGGCCCGGCCTGGACAGGCTGAGGGACGAGATCGTGTCGTGCCGTCGTTGCCCGCGCCTGGTTGCCTGGCGGGAAGCGGTCGCTGCCGCGCCACGGGCCTCTTTCGCCGGGCAGGAGTACTGGGGCCGCCCACTGCCCGGCTTCGGTGACCCCGCTGCCCGGCTGTTGGTCGTGGGCCTGGCCCCTGCCGCCCACGGCGGCAACCGCACGGGCCGTGTCTTTACCGGTGACCGTTCCGGTGAGTGGTTGTGGGCGGCTCTGTGGCGAGCCGGGCTGGCCAACCGCCCCGAGAGCGTTTGGGCAGGCGACGGGCTTGCGGCCAAGGGCGTATGGGTCACCGCCGCCGTCCGTTGCCCCCCGCCGCAAAACCGGCCGTTGCCCGAAGAACGCGACAACTGCCTTCCTTACCTCGAACGGGAACTGGCCGAGCTGAGCGACGTCCGGGCCGTTCTGGCGTTGGGCAACTTCGCCTATGAGGCGGTCTGTCGAGTGCTGGGCGTGCGCCCGAGGCCCCCGTTCGGCCATGAGACCGAGGTACCGCTGGCGGCCGGCCGCACTCTGGTCTGCTCGTACCACCCCAGCCAGCAGAACACCTTCACAGGGCGGCTCACCCAGCAGATGCTGGACAGCGCCGTCCGCCGGGCCGTGCAGCGGGCTTTCGAGGCCGAGGCTTAGCGCCGAGACGCTCCTGGACGGACGCTGGGACCGCTCGAGGCGCGGACCACGAGCTCCGGCTCGAAGCGGACGGAACGATGTTTATGGTTGGCGCCTAGTGCCTCCTCGAGCAGGAGCTCGGCGGCTATGGCGCCGAGCTCGTACTTGGGCTGGCGGACCGAGGTGAGCGGCGGGGAGAGCATGGACGCGAAGCTGACGTCGTCGTAACCCACGACGGCCATGTCCTGGGGTACGGCGACGCCGGCCTCGGTCAGCCTTTTCAATATCCCGAGAGCGATCAAGTCGTTGGCGCACATCACCGCCGAAGGCCGCGGCGTCAATGACAACAGAGCTCCTACCGCTTTCTCGCCCTGCTCGACGCTGAGGGCGTTGACCATGATCTCGCGCAGCGTCGTCGGCCTCCGTCGCCGAGCCCGGCGCTGCGCCCTTACTGCGCCCTCGTGGCGGTCGGCGCACTGGCGGATCGAGGAGGGCCCGTTCACGAACGCGATGTTGTCGTGGCCCAGCTCGAAGAGATGACCGGCGGCCAACTCCCCACCGCGGACGTCGTCGACAGTGGCCGAGCACAGCTCCCGTTCCCCGCTGTCCCGGTCGAGCAGGACGGTGGGAACACCTCTCGCCGCCAGTCGGGCGATCTCGCACAAGTCGTGTTCCACGGGAGTGATCAACAGGCCGTCCACCCGGTGCTCCTCGAGCACGCGGAGGTAACGCCTTTCTCGCTCGACCGATTCATCGGTCGAGCACACCATGAGCACATAACCCTTGTCGCGCAACACTCCTTCGGCTCCCCTAACCATTTCGGCGAAGAACGGGTTCGAAATGTCCAGGAGGACCACGCCGACGGTGCGGCTCTTGCCGACGCGGAGCTGGTGGGCGGCGGTGCTGCGTACGAAGCCTGTCTCTTCTATGGCGTCGAGGACGCGCCGCCGCGTCGGCTCGGCGACTACCCCTGGGTTGTTTAGAACGTTGGACACGGTACCGAGGGACACTTGGGCCAGGTAAGCGACTTCGCGTATGGTGACGCGCCGGTTGGCCGAGGTAAGTCCGGCCTGAGGCGGCGGCAATTGGGGACGGCCCGAGGTCGCCATTCAGGTCCCCGGGCGCCGGGACGGGCGTCGCACATTAGAACCCGCACCCGCCCTCGCACAGTGCCTTGACAGATAATCGATAGCCAGTTAGCATACCCCCTCGTCGGAACTCGGAGTCAGAACGCGACCCTGGGTTCGTGCGCCTGATTTGAAACGATTCATCTCGGGAGCGGGATCTTCATACAAAGGGGTCCTCTGGGAGCGCTCTTGTAGCAGGTTGTTGGGGAGGAGCTGATGTTGGTGAGCGACCGGCACGGTCCCGCCGGGACGCTTGGGCGGCCTGCCCGGCACGATAAGCCGGCGGCAGTTCGAGGGGGGCAGAATGACGTCTGAGGTCACCGACAACGGAGACCGCAATGGTGCACCCGAGCCCGCTCCGACAGCCGCGGCGACAGCACCAGTGCTGGTCCTGGAGCATGTGGTCAAGTCGTTCGGGGCGGTCCACGCCTTGTCGGACGGTTCCATCGAGCTTTATCCCGGCGAGGCGCATGCGCTCGTGGGAGAGAACGGGGCCGGAAAGTCGACCCTGGTGAAGATCCTCGCCGGCGTCCACCGCCCTGACTCCGGCCTGCTGACATTGGGCGGCAAAGCGCTCTCGCTCAGTGGCCCGGCGGCGGCTCGCGCCGCGGGGATCGCTGTTATTTACCAGGAGCCCACGCTTTTCCCCGATCTCTCGGTGGCGGAGAACATTTTCATCGGCCGTCAACCGTTGCGCTCCTGGCGCCGGATCGACTGGGCGGCAATGAACGAGGTGGTGACCGCCGTCCTCGCCCGCCTCGGAGTGCACCTGGACATCTCTACTCTCGCTCGAGGGCTCTCCGTGGCGGACCAACAGATAGTAGAGATCGCCAAGGCGCTCTCGTTCGATGCCCGGGTCATTGTGATGGACGAACCCACCGCCGCCCTTTCCAACGCCGAGGTAGAACGGCTTTTCGAGGTTATTGCCACCTTGCGTGCCCAGGGCGGGGCCGTGCTGTTCATCTCCCACCGCCTGAGCGACGTTTTCAAGACCTGCCAAAGGGTGACCGTGATGCGTGACGGTCGGTCAGTGATGTCCGACGACATCAGCAACGTGACCGTCGAGAGCATCATCCGGGCCATGGTCGGGCGGGATATCAGCGCCCTGTTCCCTAAGACCCCGGGAGTCTTCGGAGAAGAGGTGCTGCACGTCGAGCACCTCACGCGCGAGGGGGTCTTTACCGACATCTCCTTGGACGTGCATGCCGGCGAGATCGTCGCCCTTTCGGGCCTGATGGGGGCCGGACGCAGCGAGGTGGCGAGGGCGATCTTCGGCATCGACGGCCGGGACGCGGGCAAGGTGGTGCTCAACGGCGCGGTGATACCCGCCGGGTCACCCACCACCTCGATGGCGGCGGGGATGGGCTTCGTGCCTGAAGACCGCCGCCAGCAGGGACTGGTCATGAACATGGCCATCGACCACAACATCGCCCTTGCCTCCCTCAACCCCCTCAGCCGCTACCGGCTAATCCGCCGGTCGGCCGAAACGAACATGGCTTCTGACTGGGCGACGAGGCTGAGGCTCAAGTACGGCAGGTTGAGGGATACCGCCGCCACGCTCTCCGGAGGGAACCAGCAAAAGGCCGTCCTGGCCAAATGGCTCGCCCGCCAACCGTCCCTGTTGATCGTCGACGAGCCCACCCGGGGCATCGACGTCGGGACCAAGGCAGAAGTGCACCGGTTGCTCGACGAGGTGGCGCACCAGGGTGTGGCTGTGTTGATGATCTCCTCCGAACTGCCGGAGGTGCTAGGCATGGCCGACCGCATCCTCGTCCTGCGGGAGGGCCGTATCGCAGCAGAGTTTTCCCAAGACGAGGCTGACGAGGCGCTGATAATGCGCGCCGCCACGGGCCAGCTGGCGCGTAGCTCGGCGGTGGGACGATGATCGCGACTGCCCCAGGGCGATGGCGTCACCTCGCCAAGGTTTTCTTCGGCGCCCGCGAGGTCAGCATCCTCATCGTCGTCTTGGCCGTCTTCGGTCTGACAACGGCTTACAACACCAGTTTCGCCGACGTTTTGAGCGTCCAGCAGCTGCTGGTGGGAGCGTCGGTGATGATGATCCTGGCCGTCGGCGAGACGATGGTAATAATCACCCGCAACGTCGACCTCTCGATCGGTTCGGTCCTCGGAATTTCCGCTTACGCCGTCGGTGACATCTTCCTCCATAACCCTCACTTCCCGGTCATCTTGGGCTTTGTCGCCGGTGCCGGCGTAGGCATGCTCTGCGGGGTTGTCAACGGCGCCATTGTGGTCGTGGCCCGAGTGCCGAGCCTGGTGGTCACCCTGGGGACGCTGTACGCCATCCGGGGGCTCGACGCAATTTTCGTCAACGGGATCCAGATCAACCCCAGCAGCATCCCCAATAGTTTCCTCGCCGTAGGTTACGAGACCATCCTGGGCGTGCCCTGGATATTTATCATCGCCGCCATACTGGTGCTGTTGGTCGGCTACGTGATGCGAGCGTTCAGGCCGGCCCGGGACCTCTACGCCATCGGTTCCGACCCGGACGCGGCCGTTCTGGCCGGCGTGCCCGCCCGACGTCGGGTCTTCTTCACCTTCGTGCTCTCGGGCACCATAGCCGGCTTCGCCGGAGGGTTGTGGCTCTCCGAGTTCGCTACCGTCAGTTCTGTAGCCGGCCTCGGCTACGAGCTCCTGGTCATAGCGGGCGTAGTCGTCGGCGGGGTGGCGATTTTTGGCGGGAGCGGCACAGTGCTAGGAGCGGCCCTCGGCGTTATCCTTCTCAATACGATCAACCAGGCGCTGGTCGCCCTCCGCATCTCCTCCTTCTGGGACGAAGCTCTGGCGGGCGCCCTCCTGATCACTGCCATCGCTTTCGACCGCTATGTCTTCCTGCGTCGCGAGCGAGCTAATCGAGCAAGGATCGCAGCCCATGCCACAGCGTGACGTAGTGGAGACCGAAGCCGGCGCGGGCGAGGCGCCCCTCAGCCCTCCCACCGTCGACCAGCCCCAGCCTGTCACCGCCACCGCGTCCGCCGCGACCAGAGGGACCGGGTTCCGATGGCAATCATTGGGCCGTTGGGAGGTGGCCCTCGTCGCTTTCGTGATAGCCACTGTGCTGTTCGGATCGGCCGAGTCCCACTACTTCCTGAGCGGCGGCGACCTTTTCGACTTCGGGCTCAATATCGGCCCCATCGCCCTCATGGCGCTGCCGCTGACCTTCATCGTGATGACGGGTGAGATCGACCTGTCGGTGGCGTCGACTCTTGGTTTGGCGTGCTCGCTGCTCGGTTACCTTTTCGAGCACGGATGGCCCCTTCCTCTGGCCATACTCACAGTGTTGGCCATGGGGGTCGTGACCGGCACCTTCAACGGGATACTCGTCACCCATCTTGGTTTGCCTTCGTTGGCGGTCACCATCGGGACGTTGACCCTGTACAGGGGTATCGCCGAGATCATCCTGGGGAGCAGCTCGGTGACCGGCTTCCCCAACTCGTATGACAAGGTCGGTACCTCGCCCATCCCCGGCACGCAGTTCACCTGGACACTGGGCATTTTCATCGTTCTGGCCGTGGTCTTCGGCGTCGTCCTTCATGCCACCCCGTTGGGCCGGTCCTTGTACGCCATCGGCCTCAACAAGGACACCGCCTTCTTCTCCGGGATACGGGTGAAGCGCATAAAACTCCTGCTGTACACGCTTTCGGGCGTCATTTGCGCCGGGGCGGGCATCTTGTGGACGTTCCAGTACGCCAGTTCTCGCTACGACGCCGGGACGGGCTTGGAGCTGGACGTGGTAACCGTCGTGCTTTTCGGCGGTATTTCGATATTCGGGGGCAAAGGCACCATCATCGGGGTGATCATGGCCGTTTGCGTGATCGGGGGGATACAAAGCGCCCTGACCCTGATCAACGTCTCGGCGCAGGCACAGGAGGTGGTAACCGGGTGCCTGCTGATCATCAGCGTCGTCTTGCCCAACTCGGGGGCGGCACTGGGCGAGTGGCGAGCCAGGTGGGTACGGGCTGTCCCCCGGAGGTCATGAATGTTCTGGACCGACTATGCCGGCCACGCTCTTGAGGCCAGGCCCATGGTGTTTGCCAGCCACGGACCGATGCGTCAGGGAAGCTCCGGGGAGCGACAGTACTCACGGAGCAATCGGTAGTACCGTCACGATCGATAACTAAAAAAGAGAGGAAGTACAATATGATGCTCCGCAGAAGCCGGCTGGCGCTGGCAGCGGCAACGGCGGTCATGGCCGCCGGCTCCCTGGTCGCCGTGGCCGGGGTAGCTAGTGGCGCCGGCACGCTCAAGTCCGGCGAGACCATTTATTTCATCCCCAAGGACACGCTCAACCCGTACGAGGTCATTGCCGACGCAGGTGGCAAGACGGCACTCACCGCCATCGGGGACAAAGAGGTCATCAGCAGCGGCACCGCCGACACCGCCGCAGCCCAGATCCCCTCCATCCAGGCGGCCATAGCCGCCAAGGCGGCGGCCATCGTCATCGCCGGTAACGACCCCAGTGCGCTGTGCCCGTCCCTGGCCAAGGCCCAGGCGGCAGGCGTCAAGGTGGTCTCGTTCGACTCCGACGTGAACTGCCCCAACCACGTGTTCATCAACCAGGCCAATACCGAGCAGATCGGGACGTCGGAAGTTCAGCTACTCGGCGCCGAGATCGGGTATTCGGGCCAGATCGCCGTTTTGTCGGCCGAGGCCACGGCCACCAACCAGAACGCCTGGATCGGGTATATGAAGCAGGAGCTCAAGCTCCCCAAGTACTCCAAGATGAAGCTGGTTTCAATCGTCTACGGTAACGACGACCCGGCCACCTCACTGACGGTGCTCCAGGGCCTTCTGTCCGCCTACCCCAACCTGCGAGGCATCATTTCTCCCACCACGGTGGGCATTTCGACCGCAGCGCAGTACCTCGACACCCACAAGTCCTTGCTCAAGCACCTGACCCTCACCGGTCTCGGCCTCCCCTCCCAGATGAAGAAGTACGTACTGGACGGGACGTGCGCGGAGTTCGAACTGTGGAACCCCAGCAACCTGGGCTACCTTGCCGGTTATGCGGCGGCGTCGCTGGCATCGGGCCTGATCACCGGTAAGCCGGGGCAGACCTTCAGTGCCGGCAAGCTTGGTAGCTACAAGATCCTCCCGGCTTCGGGCACCACCGGCCCCTCGGTCGTCCTCGGCCCGCCGACGGTGTTCAACAAGGCCAATATCAACGCTCCTTCGTCCAACTTCTAACTAAGGACAAACGGCCTCAGCCTCTGTTGAGGCCCAGGTCCGTTGCCGGCCAGTCAGGGCTAGTAGCCCGGACTGGCCGGCAAGTTCCGGTAATGAGAGAAACGCGGTGAATGAAATGGCCCAACGCATCTGTTTTCGGCTTCGCATTCGTCCTGAGGCGCGGGACGAATATGTCCGGCGCCATCGCGCGGTCTGGCCGGAGATGCTCGAAGCTCTACGGGTCACCGGCTGGAAGAACTACTCGTTGTTCCTAGGTGACGATGGCACTCTCATCGGGTACCTGGAATGCGAGGATTTTGCCGCCGCTCAGGCGGGTATGGCCGCCACTGAAGTGAACGCGCGATGGCAGGCTGATATGACCGGCTTCTTCAGCGACCTCGACGGCGGTACCGCCGACGAGGGCATGCGGCCCGAGGTCGAGGTCTTCCACCTCGACTGAGCTCTTAGTACTGAGCGCGACAAACTAGTCTCCGATCATGACATTCCCGGGCACCACAGATCTCGGCCACAGCAGGCCCCGGCCACTCCGATGACGGCCACGGTGGTGCCTTTCCGCCCCGTGCCGCGGCCAGTGATAGGGCTCGTCGCCGGTGGTCTCGGCGCTTATTGGCCACAGTTCCCCAACCTTTTGCCCCAGCTCGAGCGGTCCGCCGGAACCGTGGCCGACCGTCTTGGGAAACTCGACGCTGTCGTCGTCGATGCCGGTTTCATATCCGACGCACCGGGTGCGGCTCGGGCGGCGGAGGTGTTGAGGGCGGCCGGGTGCGACCTCATAGTCATGTTCCTCACCACTTACATGACCGCCACGATGGTCGTACCCATCGCGCAACGCACGGGTGCGCCCCTGCTATTGCTCAACTTGCAACCCAGCGAGTCGATGGACCACGCCACTTTTGGTACCGGGGAGTGGCTGGCCTACTGCGGTTGTTGCCCCCTGCCCGAGGTGGCCAACGCCTTTGAGCGTTGCGGCATCGCCTTCCGATCGGTATCGGGCTACCTGAGCGATGAACGGGCATGGGAGCGCATCGCCCGCTGGGTCAGGGCGGCCTCGGTGCGCAAGGCCCTGCGCAATGGGCGTCATGGGCTCATGGGGCATTTGTACCCCGGTATGTACGACGTCTCCACCGACCTCACCTTCGTCCCGGCCATGCTCGGCGGGCACGTCGAGGTGCTCGAGATGGACGACTTGCGGGTGTTGGTCGCCAAAGTCACGGCCGCCGAGGTCGCCGCCAAACTCGACCAGGTCCGTTCCGTGTTCGACATCGACCCGTCAGTGGAAGGCGAGGACCTTGACTGGGCGGCGAGGGTTTCGGTTGGCCTCGACCACCTAGTAGAGGATTTCGGGATCGACTCCCTGGCTTACTATCACCGGGGGCTCGATGGAGAACTGCACGAGCGGCTGGGAGCGGGGTTGATCCTGGGCGCTTCGTTGCTGACGGCGGCAGGGGTGCCCGCTTGCGGGGAGTACGAGCTGCGCACCTCACTGGCCATGCTCATCCTGGACCGGCTGGGGGCGGGAGGGTCGTTCACCGAGATGCAGGCACTAAATTTTCACGATGACGTGGTTGAAATGGGCCACGACGGCCCCGCTCATCTGGCCATCAGCGAGGGCCGCCCTCTCCTGCGGGGACTGGGCGTCTTTCATGGCAAGAGGGGCTGGGGCGTTTCGGTGGAGTTCGACGTGGCCCACGGCCCGGTCACGGCTTTCGGCATCAGCCAGGGACGCCGGGGGGACCTGCGCTTCGTCGTTTCGGAGGGGACCGTCCGGTCCGGTCCCTTGCTACAGATAGGCAATACCACGTCCCGGGTGGACTTCGCCTGCGACCCGGGCGTATGGTGCGACGCCTGGTCGGCTCAGTCGGCTCATCACTGGGCCCTGGGGACCGGGCACCGGTCCGCCGAGCTGGCAGCCCTGGCCGAGCTCCTGGAAATCGAAATGGTGGTGGTCGCTCCCTAGAGGGGCGGACGGGCCAAGCCCGTCCTAGCTAGCGCTAGCCCTTGACACTGCGACTATTAAGGCTGTAGTCTCACACGCGAAGCGATTTGAACGTTTCAACGTGGCTTCCCGGAGCGGGGAAAGGTTCCGATGACATCTGCCAAAGAGATAAAACAAGAGCTGCGCCAACAATGGATCGAGACGCCGTCGTGGGCCTATGGCAACACCGGCACCCGCTTCAAAGTGTTCCGGAACCCGGCCGCGGCCCGCGACCCGTACGAAAAGATCGCCGACGCCGCTCTGGTCCACCGCCTAACCGGGGTTGCCCCGTCGGTAGCCCTGCATATTCCCTGGGACCGCGTTGACGATTATTCCAAGCTGTCCAAGCACGCCGCCGAGCTCGGCATGCGTATCGGCGCCATCAACCCCAACATTTTCCAAGAGGACGAGTACCGCCTCGGCAGCGTCTGCCACCCCGACCCCAAGGTACGCAGGAAGGCGACGGACCATCTGCTGGAGTGCGTGGACATCGCCGCCGCCGTCGGCTCGCCATTGGTGAGCCTGTGGTTCGCAGACGGCACCAATTACCCGGGCCAGGACGATATCAGGGCGCGACAGGACCGCTTGGCGCTGGCATTGCGGGAAACCTACGACGCCTTGCCCGAAGGTGTCGGCATGCTCCTCGAGTACAAGCTGTTCGAGCCCGGTTTCTACAGCATGGACGTGCCCGATTGGGGCACTTCGTTGGCACACTGCCTGGCTCTTGGCCCCAAGGCCAACGTGCTGGTAGACACGGGCCATCATGCTCCGGGGACCAACATCGAGTTCATCGTGGCCGGCCTGTTGCGCCTCGGCCGTCTCGGCGGGTTCCATTTCAACAGCCGTTTTTACGCCGACGACGACCTACTGGTCGGCGCTGCGGATCCCTACCAGCTGTTCCGTATCCTCAACGAGATAGTGGCCGAGGGCGCTCACCGCCCCGGCTCGGGCGTGGCGTTCATGCTCGACCAGTGCCACAACATCGAGGACAAGGTCCCGGCCGAAATCCGCTCGGTCATGAACGTCCAGGAGGCCACGGCCAAGGCTTTGCTTGTCGACCGCGAGGCCTTGAAGGCGGCCCAGCGGGAGGGCGATGTGATGGCGGCCAACGGCGCGCTCGTCGACGCTTTCAGTACGGACGTTCGGCCTCTACTGGCTGAGTTGCGTGAAGAAATGGGCATCGACCCTGACCCGATCGCGGCTTATTCCCGTTGCGGGCACGCCGAGCAGGCACGGTCGGAGCGGGCGGTCGGCGGCGGCTCTAGCTGGGGAGGCTGAAACCGGTGGCGTCCAGCGGCCGCTTGTCTCGGTGATCGCGGAGGTGCGGCCGTGACGGCGCCGCACCTCTTCGCGGCCATGGATCTCGGCGCTTCGAGCGCCCGTTTGTTCGCCGGGCACCTCCAAGGCGACTGCCTGCTCGCCACCGAGGTGGTCCGGTTGCCCAATGGCCCGGTAAGGCTCCCGGATGGCCTGCACTGGGACGTGCTACGTATCCACCAGGGCATGCTCNNGTCGGCCCGAAGAGGCCGACCGGCTGGTGGGCGCCGAGCGCATTTACGACGCCACCGGGATCCAGGAGATGGAGATCAACACGATTTTCCAGCTCATGGCGGACCGAGGTACGGCCGCCTATCGCGCCGCATCGCAACTGTTGCTTGTCCCCGACCTGCTGGCCTATTTCCTCACCGGAGAGCGCCGGTTCGAACGGACGAACGCCTCGACCACCCAGCTGGTGGACGTGCGCACGAGCGAGCTCGTCGAATGGGTATTGCCCTTGCTCGGGTTGCGAGGGGACTTGTTCGCGCCGGCCGTCCAGCCCGGGGAGCTGGTCGGGCCGGTGCTGGCGGAAGTTGCGGCCAGCGTAGAAATGGCCTCTGCGGTCTCGGTGGTAGCCGTGGCTTCTCATGACACGGCTTCGGCCGTTCTGGCCGCCCCCGCCCGAGTCGACGATTTTGCCTATGTAGTCAGCGGCACGTGGTCCCTGGTGGGCCTAGAGCTCGAACGACCGGTTATCGACGAGGCCAGCCGACAGGCAAACTTCTCCAACGAGCTCGGCGTGGACGGCACCGTGCGTTTCCTGCGTAACGTAATGGGCCACTGGATGCTCCAGGAGTGCGAGCGTACCTGGGCGCTTTCCGGCCAGCCGCACAGCATCGGCCCCTTGTTGGAGGAGGCGTCCCGCCAGCCCGCTTTCCGATCGTTGGTCGATACCGGGGGCCCGGATTTTGCCCGGCCGGGCAACATGCCCGCGTTGGTGCGGGCGGCCTGTGCCCGGAGCGGCGAGCCCGTCCCGGGCAGTGACGCCGAGCTCGTACGGTGCATAGTGGACAGCATGGCCCTCGCCATCGCCGGGACCCTTGAAGAGGCCTTGGGCCTGGCCAGGCACAGCGTGAGCGTCGTGCACGTCGTCGGGGGCGGCGTAGCCAACGAGTTGCTCCTCGGCCTCATCGCCGCAGCCACCGGCCTCGAGGTAGTCGCCGGGCCCGTGGAGGCCTCGGCCATCGGCAACCTGTTGGTCCAGTTGCGAGCCGCCGGCCAGGTCGGTGACCGTCGGGATATGCGGGCGCTGGTGTCGAGGTCGTTCCCGACCAAGCGGTACCAACCCGACCCCGCCCTGGGCCGAGCGGCAAGGGCGGCCCGGGGACGGCTAAGCGAACTGGTTGCTCGGTGACATTGTTTTCCTGAACGGCCCAGCCCAACACCGTCAGCTCCACCGGCTCTTCTGGTTACGGCCTCCCACGGCACTGGTGCTCGCGCCGGAAGAAACCGACGTGTTCGGGCGAGAGCGGGGTATTGCCCCGGACTAGGTCGGCAACCTGCCGGCGGCGATGCGTGCCGGCTGACCATTGGGCCTACTATTCGGTCCGTGGGCATCCGCGACGTTGCCAAGCACGGTCATCCTCTGGTCCGAGCCGGTGTCTTGGTGGCGGCCGCCGTGCTGATCGCCTTGCTGATCATGACGGCGGTATCGGTGGTGGTCGGCTTGGTGTGGGCGACGATCAAGATCGTCGTGCTGGTCTTGTTGGTCGCCGGCATCGTCCATATTTGGGCGCGGAGCAGGGCGGCCAACCGCCACTAACCAGCCTCTGGCCAGCTGCGCTCTGTACCTGCGCAGTGGTAGTAGCCTGCGGTTATCACCAACGGGCCGGCCTGGCAACGGAGCTGTCCACTTCGTTAATGGAGACTGAATGAGCTTCTTCAAACGTGCTCACGACATCGTCGAAGCCAAAGCGAACCGAGCGCTGGACAAAGCGGAGAACCCCAGCGAGATGCTTGACCTCAGCTACGAACAGATGCTCGAGCAGATCACGAAGGTCCGTGGCGCTCTGGTCCAGATCGCTGCGGCTCGCAAGCAGCTCGAGCTTCAGGAGGACCAGTTCAAGCACACGGTGGACCACCTCGACCAACAGGCGGCTCAAGCGGTGCAGCTCGGCCGGGACGACCTGGCCCGGGAGGCGCTGAGCCGTAAAGCGGCCGCCCAGCAACAGGTCGACGCCCTGGAGCCCCAGCACCAACAGCTCTCGGAACAGCAAGAGAAGATGACTCAGACGATGCAAGCGCTGCAGGCCCGCGTCAACCAGTTCCGGACGCAGAAGGAAAGCCTGAAGGCGCAGTACAGTGCGGCCCAGGCGACTTCCATGGTCAACGACCAGATCGCCGGGATCTCAGGAACTTTTCATGATTCCAGCGATGCTCTGCAGCGAGCGCAAGACAAGATCGCTGCCGCCCAAGCCCACGCCGGGGCGTTGGACGAACTGCTCCAGTCGGGCGTGCTCGAGGACGTCGGGGCTGATCATGGCGACGACATCGCCAAGCAGCTTAACGAGTTGGGCTCCACCTCCCAGGTCGAAAACGAGCTGGCGGCTCTCAAGAGCAAGGCCGCCCTCTCGTCCCTCCCGGCGCCCGCTGCCCTTGGACCGGGCACGACGTCCGCGGGTGGGGGTGCGGGCAGCAGCGAGCCATCACGATGAGCGACATGGGGTTCTCGGGCCCGGGCGAACAGGTGGACATGCAGATGGCTGCCAGTGCTCTGCTGGCGGACAACAAAGACGTCAGGATGATGCTCCGAGTCCTAGGCAAGACCCTGCAGGATGCCTTCGGGGACCGGGTCGAGGTCACTCATGCCTCCGGTGGGCTGCTGCACCACTCGTCGGAAGAGATCAAGAACATCACCGTCCACCTCGGGCCCGACGAGTACCAGGCCCAGCTCGACGGTCGTTCCGTGCGCTGCATTGTGGGGCGCACCTCCGGGGGTGTCCGGATCAGGAACGAGGAGCTGCCGATCGAGCAATGGCTGGGCCGGCTCTTGACTGCTCTGCAAAAGGAAGCTGTAAACAACCAGAGCGCGCGGGCGGCTCTCGAGAAAGTGATCATCGGAGGACCCATATGAGCAACATCCCTTCGGACCTGCCCAAGGACGCCGGTGCCCGGCTCGCTGAGCTGGAGCACGGGTTGTTCACCAGCGACCTGTCTGTCAACGAGTTCTTGTTGGTAAAGCAAGTCGGTTTCCATCCGCTCGGGCTGGTGATGGGCAGTTCGATTTACCACATCGGGTTGCAAAAAGGCAACTGGGGCTCTTCCCAGGAACTGACTAAGCTCACGGCGGCGATGTACAACGCCCGCGAGCTGGCGATGAACCGCATGGAAGAGGAAGCTGACCAGCTGGGTGCGGACGGGGTAGTCGGGGTCCGCCTCGACGTCAATTTCTACGAATGGGGCCATGACTCGGCCGAGTTCATCGCCGTCGGGACTGCCGTCAAGGCCGAGGACGGTAATTCCTACCGGAACAAACTTGGAAAGCCGTTCACGAGTGACCTGAGCGGGCAGGACTTCTGGACGCTGGCGCAGACGGGCTACATGCCTCAGGCACTTGTCATGGGCACCTGCGTTTACCACATTGCCCACCGGGGCATCGGTCAGGCTCTGGGCCAGATCGGCCAGAACGCAGAGCTTGAGAACTTCACTCAGGCCATGTACGACGCCCGCGAGCTAGCGATGAAACGGATGCAGGACGAAGCGAACAACGTGGGAGCCACGGGTGTGGTCGGTATGAGGCTCGAAGAAAAAAGCCACCAGTGGGGTGAGCACACGATCGAGTTCTTGTCCCTGGGGACCGCCGTGGCCCGGCGGGCCGGCTCTGACGGGGTGGCCCTGCCCCGGCCGACCACGATAATCACCTTCGACAATTGACCCCGGACGCGGCTGCCCAGCCCAACGCTTTCGACTCCGGCCTGACCATCCCCGACTTCGTGGCCTGCTTGTCCATGGGTTTGCAGCCCGTGGGCCTGGTCCAGGGTTTCTACTGCGGGCAGATATCAGGCTGGTCCAGCTATTCCACTTATGCGGTCACCACTTATCCATGTGCCTGCTACGAGCAGACGGTCCATAACACTGGCTGGCTCGGACGGGTCGACGCGCTGGACAGCGCCTGGAGGTCAGCTCACCAGGTCGCTCTGGAACGGATGCTCAAAGAGGCTGCTGACATAGGGGCACACGGGGTGGTCGGGGTCACCACGGAGATGAACCACCCCACCAACGACAAGAGCTGCGAAGTCCATCTCTACGGCACGGCCGTAGTGGTCGAAGGGGCTGCTGCCCCTGCGCAGCCATGGACCACACAGCTGGCCGGCCATAAGCTGGCCAAGCTGATCGAAATCGGCTTTGTGCCCAGCGCCGTCGCGTACACCCGCTGCACTGCCGTCCTGGTCGAGGGCTGCAACATGGAGTATTACGGCTCGGGACGGTGCGGTACGGGCTACGTGATCATCCCTCTCAAGGAAGCTCACGAGCTGGCTCGTGCGGGCGCAATCGATGCCGTGAGAAGGGCCTCGGGGGACGCGTCCTTGTACGACGTGCGGTTGCAGGTCCACGAGTCGGAGGGCAGCGGCAGCACCTACATCACCTGTTCCCTGCTCGGCTCGCTGGTGAGGCGGGTGCGCGGTACCCTGCCCCTTGCTACTCCGATCTCGACCGTGAGCCTCGGATCATGAGCCCGGACATGACGTCGCTGGGCGGCACGGAAAGCAAAGAGACCGACCTGCACCAATTAGGCCAGATGCTCGGGATAGGCCAAAACAGCCGCGCCACCGGGCCTGGCCGGACTACTTCCGACCTGTCGCTCGACGAAATACTGCTGCTGCACTCGGTAGGCCTTGAGCCGGTGGAGGTGGTGTTCGGCGTCGGCTGCGTGTCGATCATGGCCGGCGTGTGGGTGTGGAGCACGGGGCCGGTCACGGACGCCCACGACGCGTTCCATCGGGCGCTCGACGAAGCCAAAGAGTCGATACGCCAGCAGGCTCATGCCGCCAAAGCGGTCGGGGTGCTGGGGGTCGATGTCGAGGTCAAGTGCTCTTATCACCGCGCTGTGGTCGTCGTTACGGGTACGGCCGTGCGCTCGTGCACCGACGAGGCGGGGCAGAACCGCTTCAAGGTGAGCTACCGGTACCCGTTCCTGTGCGACCTGTCGGCCCGCGACTTCGCCGTCCTCACCACCGCCGGTTGGTACCCGCTTGACCTGGTGGCCGGGGTGTCCTTCGTCCACGCCCCCCGGCGCGCCCTGGGTACGGCGATCGGTCAGTCAACCCAGAACGTAGAGCTGACCAACTACACCGAGACGCTCTACCAAGCTCGGGAAGCGGCGATGGAGGAACTCCAGAGCCACATCAGCCAAGTGGGCGGGACCGGGCTGGTAGATGCCAAGATCGTTGACCGTCCGGTACATTTCGCCAGTCATGTCGTCGAGTTCCTTACGTACGGCACGGCGATCAAGATGCTGGCCAAAGAACACACCCACCCCCAGATCGCTACGGTCGTGCCGCTTGACGACAAGGTGCGTACCTTTGAGGCCACCTCTCTGGACTAGTGCGGGGCTGGTAGCGCCGGCGGCTTTAGCCTCTGGCAAGCGCCACCCGGAGCGGCACCGCCTCTGTTAGGTCCTGGTCAAGGGCGGGTTGGCTCAGCCCAAGATCCCCAGCGCCTGGCTGAGGTCGCTCAGCAGGTCGTCCACGGTCTCGATCCCGACGGAGAGCCGGAGCAGGGCCGGGTCAACGGCCAAGGCGGAACCCACGACGGAGGCGTGGGTCATGCGGTGCGGGTGCTCGATAAGCGACTCCACTGCCCCGAGCGACTCAGCCAGAGTGAACAGCCGGGTGGCCCCCGCCACGGCGAGGGCGGCGGCTTCACCAGCGTGCAGGGTGAACGAGATCATGCCGCCGAAGCCCCGCATCTGGCGAGCGGCGATGTCATGGCCCGGGTGCGTCGGGATACCTGGGTAATAGACCTGGTCGACGGCCGGATGGCTGCGCAACAGCTCGACGACTGTGGCGGCGTTGGTGCAGTGACGGTCCATGCGCACCGCCAAGGTCTTGACCCCCCTCAGGACCAAGAACGAATCGAACGGGCCAGGGACGGCTCCGGCCGAGTTCTGCACGAAAGCAAGGCGCGAGGCCAGGTCTTCGTCGGAGGTGGCGACGAACCCGCCCACCACGTCGCTGTGCCCGCCGAGGTACTTGGTCGTCGAGTGGACAACGGCGTCAGCGCCTAGAGCGAGCGGTTGCTGCAAGTACGGAGTGGCGAACGTGTTGTCGACCACGAGAACGGCGTCGTGCTGGTGGACCAGCTGGGCCACGGCGGCGATGTCGATCACTCGTAGGAGGGGGTTGGAAGGCGTCTCGACCCACACCATGCGCGTGTTATCGGTAAACGCCTCGGCGATGGCCTTGAGGTCATGAGTGGCCACCGGAAGGTAGTCCAGGCCCGCCGGGGCGTGGATCTTGGACACGAGCCGGTAGGTGCCGCCATAAGCGTCGTCGGGGATGAGGGCCCTGTCCCCTGGCCGGAGCTGGCGGAGCAGGGCGTCCGCCGCCGCCATCCCGCTGGCGAAGGCCAGCCCGTACGTCGCGCCCTCGAGAGCGGCCAGGCACCTCTCGAGGGCGCTGCGAGTGGGGTTGGCCGTCCTGGCGTAGTCGTAGCCGAGGTGTTGGCCCACCGCGGACTGGGCGAAAGTAGAGGTCTGGAATATCGGCGTAACCACGGCGCCGGTGCTCGGGTCGGGCGCTTGACCGGCGTGGATGGCCAACGACTCGAAGCCAAGGGCGATGCTGTGGCGGCCGGCGCCTAGGCCGCCGGGGTTATCGGCCGTGGAGGGAGGGCTCACTGGCGGGCCAGGTAGACGAGCAAGTCAGACCGCGTGAGGATACCGATGGGATGGCCTTGGTCGAGAGCGAGCACGGCGGGGCTGTCCTGCAGGCGCGCCGCTGCCTGGTCGATCGTCTCCCCGGTGCCGATCGTGGGTAGTGGTGCGTCCATGACTGCCGACACCGGGCTCTCTAACGAGGCCGGGTCGCTCAACGCTCGTGCCAGCAGGGCGCGGTCACTTACCGACCCGACTACCTCGGCCAGGGCGAGCGGCGGCTCGGCCTTGACGACCGGCATCTGGGACACCTCGAACTCGCGCAGCAGGGCTATGGCGGACCGCACCGTCTCGTCCGGGTGGATATGGACCAATGGCGGTATAGCACCGCTCTTTTGAGAAAGCACGCGCCCAACGGTCGGGCCCGTCGCCTGCAGGAACCCGTGGTCGGCCATCCAGGCGTCGTTGTAGAGCTTGGAGAGGTAACCGCGGCCGGAGTCGGGCAGGAGGACCACGACCACGTCGTCTGGTCCGAGTTCGCGTCCCACTTCCAGGGCGGCCCAGATCGCTGTCCCGCACGACCCGCCTACGTGCAGGCCCTCCTCACGCGTAACTCGGCGAGCGGTGGCGAAGGAATTGGCGTCGGACACCGCCACCACCCGGTCGACCACGCTCTGGTCGTAGGTGGTCGGCCAGAAATCTTCGCCTATGCCTTCGACGAGGTAAGGGCGGCCCCCGCCTCCGGAGTACACCGAACCCTCGGGATCGGCGCCGATCACTTGGACGGCGGGGTTCTGGTCCTTCAGGTACCGGCCCACGCCGCTGATAGTCCCGCCGGTACCGATGCTGGCTACCAGGTGGGTGACACGCTGGGCCGTCTGCCGCCAGATCTCCGGGCCTGTGGTCCGGTAGTGAGAAGCCGGGTTTTCCGGGTTGTGGTACTGGTTGGGCTGGAAGGCCCCCGGTGTCGAGGCCGTGACCCTGTTGGCCACCGAATAGTAAGAATCAGGGTGCTCCGGTGCTACTGCCGTCGGGCACACGATCACCTCGGCCCCGTAGGCACGCAGCAACTGCATCTTCTCTGCGGCGATCTTGTCCGGCATCGTAAAAACACAGCGGTAACCGCGCAGGGCCGCCACCATGGCCAGTCCCACGCCGGTATTGCCCGACGTGGGCTCGACGATGGTGCCGCCCGGCAACAGGTGGCCGTCGCGCTCGGCGGCGGCGACCATGGCCAGCGCCGGGCGGTCCTTCACGCTGCCACCCGGGTTCAGGTACTCGAGCTTGGCCAGGAGGTGGCAGGCCACGCCCCGCCCCGTCCGGTGCAGCGCCAGCAGGGGCGTCTCGCCCACCAGGTCGAGCAGGCTATCGGCGACCGCCATGGGCGGCCCCGCGTCGGTCGCTGGGCGTACCTCGACGCCCGGTGGCACGGCGACGCTGGCATCGTCGGTAAAAAGCACGAGCGGGATCCCGGCCTCATGGACCTTGGCGGCCGCGCTGCCCGTCGCCGGGCCATTGCCGAACACCGCTACCAGGCGCGGGATCCGGGCGCGCAGCTCAGCCAGGGTTTCGGCCGGCATGGTCCCGTCTGCCAAAGGCAGGACGCGCTTGGACCGGGCCACGAGCCAGTAGGGCGCCTCAGCGGGCGCCACGGTCACCAGCACGTCAATATGAGCAAGTGGCATTGTAGGAACTCATCATGCCACCTGGGGCCGGGCGTAGGTAGCGGCCCGGCTCAGCAGATACCCGTCGCTTCATCCAGGGTTCACCCCATGTTGAAGTTGCCTCTGGTTCATGAGTACCATGGACTAACTATGGCCATGGATTTGATAGAATCTAGTGGGGTCCAGTTAGACAGTCGGCCCGGACCACTGACCTCGCCCTCTTCGGCGCTCGAGGACGGGGTGACGGCCGAAGACCGGTCCGTGCCCGAGCGCTTGCCGGACATACCACATAACCAGGTCGCCGCCGGCATCGCCGGTACGACATGGGAACGTTTTGTGCGGCAACTGGCGCTGGTCCCCGGGGTGGCGGCGGCCAATAGGCGCCTGTTCCGCTTCGCCCTGGACTGCCGTCGCGACTTGAGACGGGCACTGCGCCCCTTCCGCAAGCAGTCCTTACTGAGCAATGACGTCGTGATGGCAGTGCTGTGGCCCTGGTACAAGTTCCGCTTCCGGTTTTCCCGGGTGCGTGTCCTGCGCCAGCTCCAGTTCCTGCTGCGCGACAAAGTAGGCGGAGGCCATCGGGCTGTCGTGCCTCGCCACACTCTGCTGTTGGGGGGGTGGAACGGGATGTCGGGGTTCGACTTCGCCCTACGCTCGAGCAAGCTGTTGGACCCCTCCACCCGTCTGGAGGACTCCTTTTACGACGAGCTGCTCAGCTCCTACGACCAAATGGGCGAGGCCGCCCTGGACGAGGACAATATCCGGGCTAGCGGTTACTTCCAGCGCATCCACATGGCCGCCACCCTGTCCGGCCACTACCGGGGCGTTGATGACGTCCCCGGCCTGGTCCAGGTGACCAGGGAGTACCTTGACCGCTACCGGGGCCTCCCGGTCAAGTACCGGCCAGGCCGCAGCCGGCTGGGCACGCTGCCTCGCGTCCGGCGCATAGTCGGGTCGGACTATTACTCAGTGCTCGACGGGCATCATCGACTGGCCATCGAGATGCACAAGGGCGCCCAGGAGCTCGAGGTCGTGGTGGCCCCGGGGTCGACCAGTACGTACCTTCAAAAGCTCTTGCTCGATATGTCCTGGCTGGATGGCAGCCGCCGTCTCTACCAGCCCGTGGACTTCCCGGAAGTCAAGAACTGGCCGTTGATGCGCAAGTGCCATGACCGGCTCGGTTTCATGACCTCCTACCTTGACCGGACGGGTATGGCGCCGGCGGGACCGGGCCTGAGCTACCTGGACGTGGGTTCTTGTTACGGCTGGTTCGTGTCCGAGATGGGCAGGCGCGGCTTCGCGGCGAGAGGCCTGGAGATGGACCCCCTGGCTTTGGAGCTCGGCCCGTTGGTCTATGGGATCGACGCCGCCCAGATCACGGTGGGCGACTGCGTAGCTCTGTTGAGCGACCCGGCTCAGACGGCCGATATCGTCTCTTGTTTCAGTGTCCTGCACCACTTTGTGATGGGCCGGGGTACATCCAGCGCCCAAGAGCTCATGCGGCTGCTGGCGGCAAGAACTGGCCGGGTCCTTTTCCTTGATACCGGCCAAGCTCATGAGTCGTGGTTCCGTTGGACTTTGCCAGAGTGGGCCCCTGCCCATATAGCATCCTGGGTCAAGGCCAACTCCGACTTCAACCGCGTTGAGGCGATCGGCGTGGACACGGACGGGACGGGCGCCTTTAGAGGCAAGTTCGGCCGGACGTTGTTCGCCTGTAGCAGGTGATCGAGGGCTCTACCGCAAACCGCCTGCCCCCAACAGGTCAGCACCTCCAGGGCTCCGGGCCGACCATGGTTACCAGAGCGCCTGGCCTCCACCGACGGGCCGGAGATCTGCTGGCCATGGGTATGACCCGGCTCCGCCGCGCCGGCGACCTGTGGTACATCACCGCCGCGACAGTGGTCAACGTGGCCAACTTCGCCTTCTTCGGCCTGGTCGGCCACCTCTTGCACCCATCGGCCTACGGCGCAGTGGCCGCCCTTTTGAACGTCGTGTCCATTGCCGCCATACCCCTAAACGCGGTACAGGCCGCCATAGTGCGTGAGGTCGTGCTCCAAGCCCGGGGCGGCGTCCCTCCGACCGTGCGCCGCGCCGGCGCCTTGTTTATTGGATCAGGCCTGTGCGCCACCGTGCTAGTGGCCGCGATGTCGCCGTTGGCAGAGCGCTTTTTCGGGTTGGGTACCGTCCTGCCCGTGATCCTGTTGGCCCTGTGGCTGGCCCCCTCAGTGAGCAGTTCCCTCTTTGATGGCGTCCTGATCGGGACTTTGCGGTGGCGTCCCATTGCCGTTTCGCTCATCGCCGGGGCCGTGGTCAGAGTCGCCTTCACTGCGTTGGCCGGCCTGGTCGACCCTAGTATCGACGGGCCGGTGCTGGCCACGGTGCTCAACGCCTTGGTCACCTTGGGCGTCGTGTTGTGGGTTTTCTGGCGTAACAATTGGCCGTCGGGGCGACCTGAGCTTGTCCTGCCCATGCGGGCCACCATCTCGACCATTTTGGCCCTGACCGGTTACTCCACCCTGGTGGCCGTAGACACGCTCATGGCCCGCCACATCTTCCCGGTCCAGTCGGGCAACTATGCCGCTGCCGTTACCATAGGCCGCATCGCCCTGTTCATGCCCATGGCGGTGACCGTCGTCGTCTTCCCTCGCTTTGTCAGCGACGAAGGGCGCGGGGCGCGGGCTCGCCGGCTCCTTGGCATCGGCCTGGCTGGCGTCCTCAGCCTGGGCTTCGTCACTACGGCGGTGCTGGTTGTCGCTCGTCACATTTTTGTAGACGTTCTGTTCGGGTCCCGCTACGGAGGCACAACCGCGCTGGTCGGCCTACTGAGCGTGGAAGGAACTGTCCTAGGCGCCGTTGCCCTGCTGACCTATTTCCACCTCGCCCGCCGCTCGCTTTTCTCCGCTGCTCCCGGCGTTGCCACTGTTGCTGTGGTCGCCGTGAGCTTATTAGTACGCCCCGGTCCCGCCCCGCTGGCTCGGCTTATGGTCGGGGTCTCAACTGCCGCACTGGTGGTGATGACCATCCCCGCCCTGACCGGGCACTCGGAGCACAAGCTCCGGGCCGGGCCGGCATGAGCGTTCCCGGTGCGGCGGCAACCCCGAACGGTGAGATCGGCGCGGACGCGTCAGCGGTCCCCGAGCCGGGCCCGTACGGCCCACGAAGACGAACCACACCACACCACAAGACCGGGGCGTCCTCGGCGGCGAGCCCGAGTCAGTTGGCTCAAGACTTGCCCGGAAGGTGGGGTGGGCGGTTATTCGGCCAAATCTGCCGGCCGCCTCATCGTCGGCTCAACCGACCGCTGAGTTGTCCAGGACGGCGGGTTTGACGCGCTCGGTACGCCCAACCCGCGCAGGCTCAGGCCTTTGGAAAAAGAGCACCTTCCAGGTATCGAGGGCTTGACGGAGAGCCCTCACGGTGGCGTCGTCGAGTGGCTCGGCGGGGTCGACACCACTGACCAGCACGCCAGGGTGGCCAGGGAACGGCTCGACCGAGATGCTTACCGGTCCCGAACGGAAGACCCATGAGAGCGGCGGGGGTTGTTCAACAGTCATTGGCATGCTGCATCCTTCTTTTCCGTGGGCCGTGACGGGCCCAATAGCCGACTAAATCTATCAACTCTATGGCAGCATGGCAACGCCTAATTGTAGCCTGAACTACCTCGTATGTTCATCGCCACCGATCGGTTGGCGCATCGCCGGGCGCCGAGCCCACGCCATCGCCACGTCAGCGCTCACTAAGCCCGTGACCAGGTCGTACGTCCTTGACGGATCGGCCCGGCACTCAGGGTCGTCGCCCACCGTGGGCCCTACAGCGCGCTCGGCAGCGTCGAGCGGCTGGTGACGCGCGTGGATGGCCGGCCCCCGTCGGCCCGAGGCTCCCGGTCGTTCTAGCCACATCGGGAGCCGCCGGCTTATGGACCTCGCCCAGACGGACTGGTTCAGACAGGGGACCACTGGCGCCGCCCATCGGCAGGCAAACCAGAACTCAGACAGGACGGTTGCGCTAGCCCCACACTCCTAAATATCGACCTTGCGGACAAGTGGCCGGCCATTGGGGTGCCCGACCGCCGTCCGCCCCCTGACGGCTTCGCCGCCTAATCTTCAGGAGCAAGTCTGTGCCAGAACCATTCCCTTCACGTCTCGGCAGTGTTGACGAACCTATGGGCCGACCCGACAACACGCCGAAAACGGGAGCAGACGTCGTCATCATCGGCGCCGGACCTGCGGGCTTGACGGCAGCTTACGAATTGGCGCGGCGGGGCCAAGTCTTTACTATTCTGGAAGCCGACGACCAGGTGGGCGGGATATCGAGGAGCGTCGAGCGAGACGGGTGGCGTTTCGACATCGGCGGCCACCGGTTCTTTACACCCCTCGAGAAAGTGATCGACGCCTACGCCGAGGTCGAGCAGCGGCACACCCTCGGCAAAGTGGTGCTCATCCCGTAACAGGGCCTGGCGGGGACGATGACGAGTTCGTCCACTTCCTGTGCAAGGCCGATAAGGACGTGCCAAAGGCGTGGTCGTACATGTGATCTTGCAACTACGGTACCCATGGCCATGACAACGCCGAAGCTTGGTGGCAAACACTCCTGTTTTCATTGGCATTTCAGGTCTACGTCGAGCTTCCGTCCGCGACCTCATCGCCGCTACAGAGGCGTGGCTGGCCGTCCCCAAGCCCTTCATCTGGACGGCCAGCGCGGACGAGATCCTGGAGAAAGTCCGCCGCGTCCCGGTGGCCCTTGGCCGGATCACCGCCTGATAGTGGAACACTCCACTAGGGTTAGGTGAGCCGTCAAGCCCAACAAGCAAGGCAATGTCCCAGAGCACTGCTCGTAGGGCAACACCGCATAGGCTCTGGGGGCGAGACCACATCATCGTCATACTCTCCGAGAGGAACCCATGAAGAAAGTTTTCGTTGCCGCCGCTGCGGCGTTGTCTGTCGCCGCAGCAGCCACCTCCGCAGTTGTCGTGAGTGCAGGACCGGCCAGTGCTTCTGCCGCCGGGGCCCAGTTCACCGCCGATAGGGTGGCCCTGAGCGTGGCCAGCAGTACTTTCTCTCAGGCATTCGAAGCCTGGGAAAGAAGCGGGGGATCATATGCCGGGGCTAGCTCGTTCGTAAACGCGTACGTCTCGGCTATGGAGGCCCAGGACCACAAGCTTCTTAGCCAAAGTTGGCCGGCAGGCACGATTGCCGATATCGATGCGGTCGTGCGGGGCGATGCAGCCGTGGAGGGTGTTGTCGGAATACTATCCGGCCTGGCCTCCTCATCTTCGGACACCGACTGGTTCATCGCTTACTCCCAGGACGCTTCCACTGCAGTGGCCGACGCTAACATCGTGCGCCACGACCTCGGGCTCCCGCTGGCGTCATATTCTTGATCGGCTGGGCTCCGCACACCAACCAAACGAACCGTGAGGGCTGGGATTCCGCCGTCATGCCTTGCGGACGGTATCGCTCCGTCATCGTCTCGTCCGGCGGCCGTGTAGCCCTTTTTGGCGGTGACGGCGCAGCCGGACGCCACGGCAGAAGCTAACTGTTCCAGCGGAGCACTCAGTGCCTATGAGCCGAGGATGGGCCAATTGCTCGGGAACGGTGGAAGCTCCGTCGTGAAGGCCTGGGGCGGCCTGTCAGACGACGAGCTGCTCGCCGAGATGGTGAAGGCCCATGCTGCTCACGCAAACGTGGACCGGGGCGTCGCTCAACACGTCGCAGCGCTTAGGGCGCGAGGAGTGAGCTGGGCGCGCATAGGCGAAGCACTCGCCATGACCCGTCAATCGGCCTGGGAGCGGTTCTCCGGCGACGAATAGGGCAAGAACGGCCCAAAAGCATGATGACCCGTCGGCCGCCTGGAGGGCCTTCTACGCCCGGCGCGCCGCTGTAGAGCGGATGTTCTCGACCATCAAGGGCTTGCCCAGACGTAACTGCACAAAGGAAATGTTGGCCTCAAGGGGGTAGGCCATGTCGAAGAAAGGAGGCGCTGGGCTCAAGAAGCCAGGCTCATGTTGTCCCAGTAGATGACCGTGCCCTTGGTCGCTTTGGAGTAGTCCGGTTCCATACCGGCGTAGACCTCACTGGCAGTAGGTTTGATCCCGGTGAGGGGGAGCTGGGTCCAGGTGTTGGGCACCAAGGTGACCCACGGGCCATTGGCGGTGTCAACGTAAGAGCCGCTCGATGTCAATAGGTCGACGCCTATGTCCACCTTCACCGCGGCGGTGGCCCGCACCCATATGTAGGCGGAGTAGGTGTCGGCCGAGCTGACGGGAGCGTACCAGCTCGGGTTGTCGTCCAGGTCCCAGCCGCCGCTGGAGGAGCTCGTGGTCTGGGCCAGCGCCCACGCCGACCCGGGGTAAACCACGGTTGACTCGCGGGTCAAGGTGCTGCCCCAATAGTCGGCGGGGACGGCCGAGCTCGCAAAATTGGGGTCGGGGACCAGGTTTGACGGCGGGACCGTGGTGGTGGGCGGGACCGTGGTGGTGGTGGTGGGC
>PMWT01000085.1 GCA_003166025.1 Acidimicrobiaceae bacterium
CGGCCGTGCCTCCCGGCCCCTGAGCCGGGCAACGCTCACGGCGAGAGCTCATGGTGGGCACGACACGAGCAACGATCACGAGCGCAGGGTGTTCATGATCCCGTAAGGCCCGACTTTTATCCTGAAGTGCCATTAGCACTAACGAAGCGAGCGCTGCCGGAGTTCGCCCACGAACTCAACCGTTCGGCGCGTCGCCGCGACGGTCCCTAGTGAAAAAGTCCTTCCCTCAGAGGTCCTTGCACATGCGGCGTGCCAAAACGGGTTGGTCACGAGGCTGTCCATCCGGGCCCAACGTCGAATGTGGGGCGAGAAAGCTAACACCTGGGACATGCACAACGACTTGGGCATGGCCAAGGTTGCCGCCAAAGCGGTTGAGATGGCCGATGTCAAGCCGGGCATGACCTGTGTCGACCTGGGCTGCGGCAGCGGGCGCCTAGCCCTGTTGCTGGCCAACGCGGCGCGTCTCATATTGCGCACGGACGAGCGTCCTATGACTCCCGAGGCCTGGAGCCGATTGTTGCGACAGGCCGGCTTCGCCCGTGTGGAGAGTGTCGATGTCGTGGCCGAGGCCGCCATCGTCAAAGGGACCAAGCTGGGTACCGCGCCAAACGGCGGCGCCTGAGTGCTAGGCGTCGCGGTGCCAGCGGCCCCGGGGACCTGCCGGGCGCCTACTCGCCGAAGAGGGCCGGAAGCCCGCTACACACCCGGCACGAGTGCCCCTTCTCATCTCGGCAGGTGATTATGTCGAGGCCCGAAGCACCCTGCATCCGCCAGTCCACGACGCAGATGGCGAACTCGTAAGTACGCAAATCTCGAGGGCCTCGTTGCCGGTCGGGACGGCGTCGACGACGTAGCCCTCTTCGCTCAGGCCACGCTGCAGCACGCCCCTCAGGCCAAGGTCATCCTCGGCCAGGAGCAAGCGCATTAATACGGCCATGTTGGCCACGCAGCCTTGTGCCCACATGAACGTAGAGCGATGTTCATGTGGGCGAAAGCTTGTGGCTGTACCGTCCAAGGCATGACGGCGACAAACCTGCCTGGACCGGCTTTCCGAGCGTATAGGCCCGTTACCGCTCCTCTAGGACGGCGCAGGCGATGGTGTGCTCTTGCCACCTTGGTCGCCTGCGTCCTGTTACCTCCGGTNNGGCGGGGCAAGGACGCTGGGGCCCCGTCGGCCGGCCCGTCGATGGGCGCCCGGTCATCTACGAGACCACGCTCCAGCCTCCCCAAGATCCCGGTACCGTGGCCGGCGTAGCCTGGATGGACACCAAACTGCTGCGGCCAGTGCTGTACTCGGGGAGCCTGAGCCCCGGCGGCTACAGGTGGAAGTACACCGCCCCCGTCCAGGGCTCGGCGGCCCAGGCTCTGGTGGCGGCGTTCAACGGGGGCTTCCAGTTCCCGTCGACCGATGGCGGGTACTTTTCCGAGGGCAAAATGGTCTTCCCCCTTCGGGTGGGGGCCGCATCACTTGTCATCTACAAGAACGGCGGGGCAATGATCGGAGAGTGGGGGCGGGACGCGCGGATGACCCGCAACGTTGTCGCCGTCAGGCAGAACCTCAACCTGCTCGTCGACCACGGACAGGCCGTTCCGGGCCTTAACCCCAATGACATCTGGACATGGGGCCCTACGCTGGGAGGTATCCCCAACGTCTGGCGCTCGGCACTGGGCGAAACAGCCAGTGGCGCCTTTGTCTACGTCGCCGGGCCATCGCTGACCGTCGTCGACCTCGCTTCGCTGTTGGTGCGGGCGGGGGCGGTGCGAGCGATGGAGCTCGACATCAACCCGTACTGGACCGTGTTCGCCACCTATTCACCACCGACACCCACGGCCGCGGCGTCGCCTCAGAACGGCGCTGACCTTTTGCCTGCCATGATGGGCACCCCATCGCGCTTTTTCGACCCGGCCTGGGACCGAGACTTCATCGCTATGTTGGCCCGTCCGGCCTGAAAAATAGTGTTTATGAGCGTGGGAGGAGGGTTCGCCCCTTCCTCACCGACGGGTACGAGAGTTCGGGTCGCTGATGGAAACTGACCCCGGCGCCTCTGTCCACGCCTGGTAGTAGGTGAGCGAAAAGGCCAGCCCGCACCGGGGCACGAATTGTGCCGGCGCACGCCACGGTGGAGCACCTGGCGATTTTTATCGCATGCGAAGGCCGAAGGCCAGACTAATAGAAAACTGAACTTCTGACCGGAAAAGCTCGACTTTACCTACTTCTTATGTCCACCGTTTACGCTCCTTTGTACCAGTGACAGCCGACCGGAGGGGGCCAAGTGACAATCGTTGAGCCGCGCCGGCTCGAAGGCGAAGACATAACGCTCCCAGGACGGTGGCCGCGCGATGCCCAGGCGCGCCAAGCGCGCCAAGCGCCGGCCGCCCGGGCGCGCCACCGTCCGGGCCGCGCCCCTCGTCGCTGGGCCGCTGACGTGTCCCTGACGCTGGCGGGGCTTGGCTTCGGCGCCGTCCTGGGCGCCGTTATCAAAGCAGAGACCCTACGTGCGCTGGCCGCACCTGGCGGGCTGCTCATCGCCGGAGGCCGCCTGGGCGGGTTCGGCGGTGCCTACCTCATGCTGGTCATGGTCTTGCTCATCGCCCGGGTGGCGCCGCTCGAGCGGGCCGTGGGCCAGGACCGCCTGGTGCGCTGGCACCGGCGCATAGCCCCCTGGGCGCTCGGCCTCATCGCCGCCCACGTGGTGCTCATTACGCTGGGCTACGCCCAGAGCTCGCGGACCGGGGCGTTGCGCCAGCTGTGGGTGTTCCTGTCCTCCTACCCCGACGTCCTGGCCTCGGCGGTGGCCTTCGCCCTGTTGGTGATGGTGGCCGTCACCTCGGTGCGCATCGCCCGCCGGCGCCTCAAGTACGAGACCTGGTGGGTGGTCCACCTCTACACCTACATCGCCCTGGCCTTGGCCTTTGCCCACCAGATCGCCACCGGCGCCAGCTTCGTCGGCCACCCCCTGGCCCGGGCCATATGGGCGACGGCGTGGGTGGCTACTGCCGGGGTGGTGATCGTTTATAGGGTGGCCTTGCCCATNNTCGAAGGGCCGTACGGGGCCTTCACCCACCATGCCCAGTCCACCGGCCGGGTGGCGCTCATAGCCGCCGGCGTGGGCATCACCCCCATGCGAGCGATGCTGGAGGACCTGCCCGCCTCGGTCGATGTCGCCGTCGTCGTGCGGGCGTCGAGCCCCGAAGACCTGGTCCACCGCGACGAGGTGGCCGCCCTGGTGGCCGAACGCGGCGGGCGGGCCTTCACTGTCCTTGGCCCGCGCCACAAGGCGCGCCTTGACGCTCGGGCGCTGAGGCACCTGGTGCCCGACCTCGGCCAGCGCGACGTCTATATCTGCGGGCCCAGTGGCTTCAGCCAGACCGTCATGTCGGCGGCACGCCAGTTGGGAGTGCCCAAAGACCGTATCCACCACGAAGCGTTCTCCTTCTGATGCAAAACGCCCTGGTCCCTAAAACCATGGGAAAACAAAGGAACAAAGTCAAATGAGACATGCACCGCTGGTAATCGCGGCCACAGTTGCCGGGCTCGCCGGTGTCCTGAGCTTCCACACCGGGTCGGCAAAGATCACCCTTGGGGCCACTGCGCCGGTGGCCGCGCCTCCCGGCCCAACGCCGTCCACCTCGGTCCCGACCAAGAGGTCCGGCCCATCGACGGGCCCCTCGGCGGCCAGGACTGCCGTGGGGGCGGCCGTCAACTACAGCTACGGGGACCTGTCCGTCTCGGCCACCGTGTCGGGTACGAAGCTCACCAACGTCACCGTCGCCTCGATTGACGACGGGGGGAACTTCCGTTCCCAGTCGATCGACCAGCAGTCCATCCCGCTGCTCGAACAACAGGCGCTCCAGGCCCAGAGCGCCAACCTCCAGGGAGTGTCAGGGGCAAGTTACACCAGCGCCGGCTTCGAGCAGTCTTTGCAGTCGGCCCTCACCAAGCTGGGGTTCAAGTGATGCCGGTGCTCCCACCCGCGCCCCGTCCCCGGCAAAAGTGGAAGGCAGGGCCGATATCTTCGAGAAAGTTCTCGTCGTTCATGTCGACGTAAGCATCCCACCAGATACTGGGATCTATGCCCAGGGCCTCGGGACCGTCCATGCACCAGAGACGGAACGTCCGCGACGGTGCGCCCGGCGCCATGGCCCACAGGACGCCGACGTCGTCCTTCGGATGGCCCCAGCGCCTGACGTTGTACCCATCGAACATGGCCTGCACGGGGTGATCGCCAGCGGCAGGGGGAGCGCCACGGCCGCCGTCGGTCCCTACCAGGACGGCCTCGCCAGCGCTCAGCCGGGAGGTCGACCGTGTTGGTAGCAGCCTTGGTCGCTCTGGCGGCCGCCGCTCTGTTTGGCGTTTCCACTGCGCTCCAGCACCGAAGTGCGGGGCTGGTGACCGACGCCCAAGCCGACGGTGGCGAGGGGCTGGCCGCTTTTGTTTCGGGAACTCTCCGCCATCCCCTATGGGTCACCGGCGTCGTTGCCGACATTGGCGGTTTCGCTTTGCACGCCTTGGCTTTGCGGGAGGGACCGCTCAGCTTGGTCCAGCCTCTTCTGGTCAGTAGTGCCGTCTTCGCCCTGGCCCTGCGCCAGCTCCTCGAGCACCGCTGGCCCCGGCGCGACCAGCTCGCCTGGGCCGGCACCCTCGCTGTCGGGCTGGTCATGTTCCTGGCGGTTTCCACGCCGGCCGGCGGCGTGGCCCAGCCCGCCGATTCTCGGCCGGCGATCGTCGTCGGGGGCTTGATCGGGCTTGGCGTTCTTGGGTTTTTCTTAGCCGGCCGACGTAGCACCGGCCGTGCTGCCGCCGCTTTGCTGGGCACCGCTGCGGGCTTGTCGTACGCCGCCGTAGCGGGGCTGTTGAAACAAGACATGGGCACTTTGGACCGTGGGCTGGGCGCGTTGGTCACCTCGTGGCCGTTCTACGCCCTCATCGGCGTCGGCGCGCTCGGCCTCTTGGTCAACCAGCTTGCCTACCAGGCCGGCCCGCTGAGCTCCAGCTTGCCCGCCATAATGACGGTGGGCCCCGTCGTCAGCTTGGTGATCGGCGTGGTGGTCTTCGACGAACAGTTCCGCACCGGGCCGGCGGCCCTGTTGGGCGCGGCGGTGTGCCTCGCCCTCGTACTGGTCGCTGCTGGTGGCCTTACCCGGTCCGAGTTCACCCCCGCTGCTTGGGCCGAAGGACGACGAGCTCATGGCCCAACGTCGGTGCCGCGGGAGGTTTTTTGACCACCCCCACCCGGGCGTGCCGGCCCGCGAATATCCCTACCTCCACGAAAGCAGGTGCTTGACCATGCTCAAACAAATCATGTCGTTGGCTCGGCTCGACTTGTCCCCTCCCCACCGTCCCCCCGCCCCCGGGCGCATGGCCCTGACCACGGCCGCATCGGTCATCGGGTCGGTCCTCGTTGATGCCCTCTTGGTGCTCATCGGCGAAGCGGTCTTCCCCGGTACCAAGGGCTATGTGCACTTCCGGTTCTCTGACTACACCAAGCTGACGGTGATCGGGGTGATCATCGCCTGCGTGGCCTGGCCGGTGGTGGCCCGCTTGAGCTCAGCCCCCAGATGGCTGTACCTCCGCCTGGCCATCCTGGTCACGCTGGTCTTGTGGCTCCCCGATCTCTTCATCCTGCACCAGGGCCAATCCGCGGCGGCGGTGGCCGTGCTCATGGTCATGCACCTGGCTATTGCCCTGGTCACCTACAACCTGGTCGTACATGCCGCCCCAGTACGCCTGGGCCGCCAACACCTGGCCAAGCCGGGTGGCGTCCGGGGCCTCAGAAAACCGGCGCCGGTGCCGGCGATGGTCCCGGTCGCCAACTGCTCGCCCCATTACGAGAAATAGTGCCGCTACCAGAAATAGTGCCAACCATCATCGTTAGGAGCTGAACTTGCTCGCCCTGCTCAACCCGACCACGTTCGTAGCCTCGTCGGGGTACGTCGCCATCTTCGTGCTCTCGGTGCTGCAGTCCTGCTGCGTGCCGACATCGTCAGAGCTGACATTGGGCTTTGCCGGTGTGCTTGCCTTCGAGGGCAAGCTCAGCCTGCCTGGGGCCATCGCCGCCGGCGTGGCCGGCGAGGTGGTCGGCGCCTTCATCGCTTGGTTCATCGGCCGGGCCGGGGGCCGGGCCTTCGTCGACCGCTACGGGCGCTACATCCTGCTCAGCCATCGGGACCTGGACCGGGCCGAGGCTTGGTACCACCGCCACGACCGCTGGGGTGTCTTCGGCAGTCGTTTGCTGCCCGTGGTCCGCAACTTCGTGGCCCTGCCCGCCGGAGTGGCCGAGGTACCGCTGCTGCGCTTCGGTTTGCTCACCGCCGCCGGGAGTTTCATCTGGGACAGCGCCATGGCCGTCATCGGCTACGAGGTGGGCCACAGCTGGCGCTCTGTCCTGCACGGCTTCAGCGACGCCGGTTACCTCCTGGGGGCGGTGGCCGCAGTGGCCATCGCCGTGTTCCTGGTGCACCGGTACCGCTCGTACAAGGCGGCCACCGCGGCAGGGGCCGCCGCCCCTGGGCCCCGATGAACAAAGGGCGAGCAGAGTGCCGAGGATGTCGAGCCGGGCGCCCTCGCCCCAGTAGACCAGTTCCTCCGTGCTCCCCGGGCCGAGCACGGTGTGGGGTAGCACGGCGCTGTTCGGGCCCAGGGTCGACAGGCGCGCAGTGGCCGTTGCCCGGGAAATGAGAATATGCATAGTGCGATGAAGGGTGGGCACTCATCGCCTCGGTTAGCGCGCGCCTATCTTGTTCTTCACGCGTTCTTTCAGGACTCTTTCAGAACGTGCTAGGTCAAGATCTCGCCTACCGTGTTTACGCCCGGCAGCTGCGCAAAAAACTAATCGGCTGCCCTCTCCCAAAACATGTGGGGCTCATCATGGACGGCAACCGTCGCTGGGCCCGTCAGCGGGGTTTCGCGGACCCGAGCCTGGGCCACAAATATGGTGCTGACCATATAGCCGACGTCCTGAACTGGTGCGCCAAAGCCGGTATCAAACACGTCACGGCGTTCCTCTGCTCGACCGAGAACCTGTCCAAGCGCGACGACGCTGAGGTTGCCTACCTCATGGAGGTGATCGAAAAGGTCGTTGCCGACAAGCTCAGCGTGGTCCCGGCCTGGCAGGTCCACCTTGCAGGCTCGCTCGACCTACTGCCGGCGACGACGGCGGAAGCGTTGAAGAGGGCGGTCGAAGCCAGTCGGGGTTGTACGACTGGTGCCCACGTCACGCTCGCTGTTGGCTACGGCGGTCGGGAGGAGGTCATTGAAGCGCTCCGCGCCTTGCTGTACGAGCACCTCGCCGCCGGGACGACGCTCGCTGAGCTGGCCGGCACTCTCACCATCGAGGACGTTGCCCGGCACCTTTACACCGCCGGGCAGCCCGACCCCGACCTGGTCATCCGTACCAGTGGGGAGCTTCGCTTGTCCAACTTCTTGCTCTGGCAGAGCGCCTACTCCGAGCTGTACTTCTGCGAGGCCTATTGGCCCGCCTTCCGCGAGATCGACTTTTTACGGGCGCTGCGAAGCTTTGCGGCAAGACAACGCCGGTACGGCAGCTGAACGGCGCTCGGGGAAACGGGATGCCTTCAGCCGTCGACATAGAGTTGCCCGTTCGGTCCGAGGGCGACCGGGATAGGTGAAAGCCCAGTGGGGGCGGGCCCTTGTAGGACCGCTCCCGTGGTCGCGCTGAAAACCGACCCATGGCACGGGCAAGCGAAGACGTCGCTTGTCCCGTCGAACTGGACCGTGCAACCCGCATGGGGGCAGACCGCAGAGAAGGCGCGGAAATCGCCGCTCTTTATTTGGACGACAAGAGCAGGGATCTGCTGGGCCGGGTCGGTGAAGCTGGCGGCACCTCCTACCGGGACATCCGCCGCCGGACCGATCCGGGCCCCTTTGGGGACGGGAACTGTAGCTGTGCTCGTCGGAGCGGCCGGGCGGGTAGTGGTCCCGGTCACGGCCGGGGCGTGCCTGGCGGCGGCAGGGGAGACCCTGGCGGGCACGCCCGCGTGGGGGAGCGACGCAACCGCGCCCGAGGAGTGCGCGGAATGCAGGAACCGTCCGAGAGCGCTCACCACCCCGCCAATGGTGAAGCCCGTGAGCGCGAGTACGCCCGCGGCAGCGCCTTTTTGCAGGAAGTTCCGCCGTTCGAACTCTGCCGCCTGCCGCTTCGACGCCGACAGTTGTCTCTTCGTCATCCCCTCCCGAGGTGCGGCTGCAATGAGTGCGGCTCGTGCTCGTTCCGCCCGGCGGGCATAAACGCCGTCGAGGGACCAGGCCCCCGAGCCTCCAAGGACGAACGGCGTCCAAGCAAAGAGGAACACAATGTCGGCTCCGTAGTAGTACGGACTGTCTCTGAAGCTGACAGTAAGGAAGAACGACAACGACAGCAGCGCTCCTCCAGTGGCAGCCACACGCCCGAACAGTCCTAATAGCGTGCCCAGTCCGACAGCGACCTCCCCGAGTGCGACCAGTACGGCGAACACGGTGGGCGCGTGAAGGGCGGGATCGAGGAGATGATGAAGGGGGCTCGTGATGATGGACCCCCGGAGCTGTTCTTGGAACGAGCCTGGGGCAGTCGGGCTAAAGAAGTTGGGGTTGGCGAGTTTTTGCAGCCCGGCGAAGGTGAACGTTACCCCGAGAAAGGCACGAAGGAGCAGCAGTGTCCCTCCTGGTGCCGCGAGGGTCTCGGACAAGCCAGCGCGACTCGCGGGCCGCCCGTTCCTCACGCCAAAGGGGTCGTTCACGTCGTTGTCTCCATCAGCAGGGCTTACGTTCGGTCAGGATAGCTGGGGTACCTTACGGGCGCGTGAAGTCAGGGGTTTTGGCGGGACGGGTCATCGGCTTGGGTGGAGAGCCCTATGCGTCGAGGCGCGAGCCGTTGGGCGGGGTAATGCAGCTGGGCCCGAAGGCTCCCAGTGCATTACCAGCACAACCCCAGGATGCTCTGTGCTGGTCCCGGTCCAGTGGTCAAAACACAAATGAAGTCCAGAAGGTCATGTCCTCAATGTCGTCCTGCGGGGGCTGACCTCTGGGCCGCGATACTGACCTAAGAGCGGCACAGTTATATCGGCACACCAAAGGGTGAAGTTGAGGATTTTCTTGCAACGATTTTGCACGTAGGTCACATCTATCATGTCCATCGATCAACGACGCTGTGAACCGTGTAGGGAGCAACGGTTCGTGGCTGCCGGGAAGACCCCTGGCGTCAGTCTGTCAGTCGGGTTCGAGCGCACCAAGCAACAACGAGCTCAGCCAGGCCCGACACCATTCTCACCCATAGTGGTGCCTCCTGCCGGATAAGCGTTCGGGCCCGTTAGGATAAAGATGCCGATTCCAGAGTTTCGGTCACGCAGCCCGTGGGCGTCGAGAGTCTGCGCGAATTTTGCTCGGAGCCTCGATGACATTCCTACGTGACTCAGCCGGACGAGTCTTGGTTCATCACCTGAAGGCGCGCACCGGGGGAGCTCCCTTACCGGTCAACCCAGGTCGCCCCGCGATGTCACGGCGGCCTCGCCTCTCGAGTTTGGCCGTGGCCATGGTGGCGTTCATGGCCAGCGTGGCGATGCTGACTGCCCCGGCCGCGGCTTCCACCGGGCCCAGCGTGACGGCGGTCGATGCCTCGATCGGCTCGACGGC
>PMWT01000111.1 GCA_003166025.1 Acidimicrobiaceae bacterium
TACCTGGAGCTCAAGTACCAGTGGCTGCGCGCTCACCCCATGTTCGTCCCCGTCGAGCGCCGTCGCCAGTTCGCACCGCTACAGACGCAGCCCTGACACTTTGCCACTACATCAACATGTCCATATTGCCGTTGGTGGTGGGTGGTGTGTTCGGGGCCAGCAGTGTCTGCATTTCTGTGGGCGCGCTAGGGGTGGCCGGACCGCGAGAAGTAACACTGGGAGTGGCTGTATTCGAAGCCGTGATGCTTGTTTCACCGGCGGCACGACCCAACCAGGCCCGCAGTTCTTGGGCTTCTCTGCTGAGTGTTTGCTGTTGAGTGACGTCCTGGGCCAAGGCGTTGGTGGCACTGGCAATCGAACCGACTGCTTGAACTGTCACAGGGACCTCCTGTCTCAGTTTTTAGTTTACCCTTGAGAAACCGCGGGCCGTGACGACCTGCCGATCTTTCTCGTGTGCCCGGTAGTCGGGCGCACGAACATGGTGCCCGGGGACGTGACCCGTGCATTAGCGCTCCGCTTGCCTACAGGGGCTGGGTACCAATAAGCGGCCCGAGCCCCGGGTTACCGTGGTGGGCTCACAAGTCCGCGACTGCTTCTTTTGGGACGATGCTCGCGATCGCGACGTGGTAGAGACCTGATCCACGATCGCGTCGACCGAGCGGAGCGAAGTAACGCGCTCCGGCCGCAGCCGTCGACAGATCCTCGAAAAGTCGAAGGCCTCGTTGCGTCAGGAAGCCGGCGAGATCGGCAGGTTTGACGCCGAAGATCCAGGGTTCACCGCGCTTGTTCATCCCTCGGAGCCATGGCGCCGACCAGGTCGACCCCTGAGAGGTAGGCGTTCTGCGGTTCGACCAGCCGGGGGTTGATATCGATGAACAACGGC
Source organism: Acidimicrobiaceae bacterium (assembly GCA_003166025.1). Classification (GTDB taxonomy): domain Bacteria; phylum Actinomycetota; class Acidimicrobiia; order Acidimicrobiales; family Palsa-688; genus Fen-671. The sequence goes on from PMWT01000111.1 coordinate 884, forward strand.
CCATCCTCACTAAGGACCACATCAGCCGAGAGGGCGCCATGCCATTGCAGGTCCGAGCCGAGCACCTCAAAGAAATGGCGAACGTCGGGCAGCGAGATGCCCCGCTTGTGACTGGCCCCTCGGCTTGCCCCTTCGGCGATGCGCTCATTGGCGTGGAAGGCGACGAGCGATCCTTGATCGAACGCCGACTGGCACATCACCAGCGGTCCCTTCGCCTCGGCTTGGACCAGTACTGTGCGGCCACCCGCCACTTGTTGCAGCTCGCTCCGGGAGCTAACGCTAGCCGTTGCCCTCGCCGACGAACAGGGCCTTGATGCGGTCACCATGGCCGCGGTAGCCGAGCGCCTCGCGGTGACGCCGATGGCCCTCTATCGCCACGTCGCGAACAAGGCCGATCTTCTCGACGGCCTCGTCGAAGAGCTGCTCACCGAATTTCCGCCTTCCCCCGCCGAAGTGCCATGGCGCCAGCGCCTGTCGATCATGGCGGCCAACATCCGAGCCTCGGCCCATCGCCACCCGAGTGTCTTTCCGCTCCTGCTCCAACGTCCCGCCACCACAGAGGAGGCTCGGGTGACCCGCCAGGCCATCTACGCCGCCCTCGGCGAGGCCGGTGTGCCCGAGGTTAGTGTCGCCCAGGTAGAGCGCATACTCAGCACGGCCATACTCGGCTTCGTTGTCAGCGAAGTAGCCGGACGGTTCCGGCACCACACCCGCCGCCAGCTCGATGCCGACTTTCAAGTCCTCCAAAAGGTGCTTGCCGGGTGCGTCCGATCAGAAGCACCGGAGTAGTGCCCTTGGCCCGAACCCCTTGCGGTCCTTATTGTCCAGCTGTTGTGTGTGCTCCAGGGGTGGCTGGGGATGGACCGGCCGACGGGCCGCCAGCCGGGCGTTCGCTAGGCGCGTACCGCAGGACCTGGCCGTAGGGCGAGCGGCCCGCCTCCCGTCCATCGCAACGGACGGAGAAGCCATCCGCGCCCAGGGCCACGTCATAGGCCTTCCCGTGGTGACGGTACCCAGTCAGATCGGCGCCGACAAAGCCGGGTTGCCACGTCGGCTCGACTTGCAAGGACCCGTCCATCTGAGGACGGATCCCGAACAGCCCGAAAATGACGGCCTGGCAGCCGCCCCCGGCGGCAATGATCACCGACTGCTCGACGACCGGTGAGGCCAACCGGTCGGCGTAGATCTCCTGCGGTATGTAGGGGAACGTCCGGGCCCAGGTGGTGCAACGGCTCACGATGTCCCATGCCCGTGCCGCCTCCCCCATACGCCACAGCGACTCTGCCGTGCGCAGGGGCATGCCCGTGTACTGGCCCCCGCCACCCCAATCGACGTCGTCGAGGTCCCAGTGCAAACGATCGGTGCGGGCTATCGAGTACATCCCGTGGGGGCCGAGAAAGGTGCCTTCATGAATGTGGCCGGCCAGCGCCTGCTTTTGCGCCGGCGTGAGGGAGTGGCCCCGGAGCGCGTCGAAGAGCTGGTAGCTCCACACCATCTGGCGGCTCCCATCGGGGAAACCGTTGGCGAACCAGGCTTTGTCTTCGTCCCACAGCCGTCGGTCGACGGTCGACTTCAGGTCGGAGGCAGCCTCGGCCCACTCGTCGGCCGCATCGCCCCGCGCCCGGGCCAGCTCCGCGAACCAGGCCAGGGCGTCGACCAGCATGAGGTTGGCGATGGCGACGCGGTACTGGTAGCCATCCGTGCGCGTCTCCAAATAGTGGATGGTCTTCTCGCCGAAATCCACCAAACCGTCTTCGGCCGTGTACCTTTCCAGCACCTCTTTTATGGAGGAATGCATCTCTTCGAGGTTGCTGCGGCCAGTGGGCGCCGTCTCGTCGAGGAAGCCCATGTCCCCGGTTACCTCGAGGTAGTCGCGAACTACCCACAGGGCGCTGAAGACCGTGTAGGTGTAGCTATGGCCCAATGTCCCCTCGAAGCCCACGTAGCTGTGGCGGAGCAGGCCGGCCTTGAAGTAAGCGGCGATGGCAAGGCGGAGGCCCTCTGGGTCGAGCAGGGCGACCAGGGCGGAAGCAAAAGAGATGTCCCAGGCCAGGGTGAAAGTCCACTCACCCGCAGCGTAGAAAGGGGTGAGCGGCCAGTCCGGGCGCTCCCAGCGGCTGTCCAGGACGCTCAGGGCGCAACGGTTGTACAGATCGTCTAGTCCCGGGTACGGCGTCCGCACCTGGGGGAGGGCCGACGAAGCGTGAGCCAAGCGCCGGCTCAGTGCGGCATCCGCCTCGGCGGCCAGTGCCCCCAGCCACGGGCAGGTTGGCCCCGGCCTCGCAGCTCCGGCGGGAAGAAAGTACACGGCCAGGTGCGCGGTCGCCGTCGCGCCGGGGGGGACGCTCAACGCCCAGCCGTCCTCCAGGGCCGGCTGGTCGCACACAATTACCGCCTCGAACTGCTCGCACCCCAGTTGGGTGCCCCCCGGCGCTTGGAGTACCGGCACGACCATGGCTCGGGCCTCGGGGTGCAACCCGAGGTCGCTGGTAGCCGGGTTGGGGTCGGCGGGGTTGGCGACGCGCTGGCGGCCGAGTACCACGAAGTTGAGCACTTCACCGGTCCGGTTTTTTACGTCAAGCTGCAGGTGGGCGATGTCCCGGGCAGCATCTGCCCGGGCGACCGACGTGAGCCCGACCGAGAGCCAGCGGTCCCCGACCAACTTGTGGAAGGTCCCCGTCCTGGTCACCTTGTTCGGTTGCCAAGTGCAGTCCTGCAGGACCAAGACGTGCGGCACCTCACCTCGGGCCGGGTCATAACTTGACGCGCTGGGCGAGCTCCCGCCGTTGAGCCCCAAGGGGTGCGAGCCGCGGCCGGTGCGGGCGTAGTAGTCCCATACGTCGGCCCCGGCGTCGTCCATAACCAAGTTCGAAGACATTTCCCTTAGCGCGGCATGGAAATGCCAATGGCGTTGGTCGAACGGCGTGAACTGGACCGCTTGCAGGCCGGTAACCGTGTGGTCACGGACTGAGAAGGCCCCCCGACCGTTGAACAGCCTCAGCATGTGGTCCTCGAGGGCGATGGCACTGCGGGGCATGGCCAGCGCCTCGGCCGTCAACCCGGGCACTTTGTCACCGCTGCTCGATGTCGAGGGCGAAGCAAGACCAAGGGCCATCGATGGCCCTGGTCACCGAGCCGCGCTCGTGGCGCTTACCAGGGCTTGCAGGTAACCGACGGCATGAGCATGGGCCCGGAACGGGCGGTCGGGCGGGTCGCCGACCATATGCGGCACATGGTCGTCCAGGATGAAGCCGTCAAAACCGCTGTCAACTAGGCGACGCATGACCGCTACCGGGTCGTAGTTTCCCTCGCCGATAAAGCACTCTTGGAAATGTGGCACTGTACCCTGGACTTGGCGGAAGTGAACGTAGAAAATGCGTCCCGGCGGGCCGAAGATGTCGATCATCGTGTCTACTGCCTGCGCTCCGCCTTCCATTTCCGACACCGTCCCTAAACAGAGGTCGAGCCCCCACGCCGGGCTTCGGTGGGCGACCTCCCAGGCCTCTGCGAAGTTCTCCGGCCGCCAAAACAGGTGTGGCACGTTGCCGTACCACTCGACGGGCGGGTCATCGGGGTGCAGGGCCAGTCGCAGACCGAGCGACTCCGCCAGCGGGAAAATGGCATCGGCGAAGTACCGGTAGTTGTCCCACATCTGTTGGGTGCCCAGCGTCAGCGCCGGGTATGAAGTCGAGGGCCCCAGGATGGAACCGCGGGCAATGGAGTCATCGAGGTCGAACGCGCTCACCTGGGCGCCGCCTCGCCCGGGCACCATCGCTGTGCGCCATACCATGGCCGGGTTGAAGTGGTAACCAAAAATGGGCACGTCGGCGGCGGCCACGGCCCGAAGGGTCCGCTGCAGGTTCTCAAGCTGCTCCTCACGCCCCGGTTGACCGGTCATGACCTTGTCGTAGCAACGGTGGGGCACGTTTTCTATGCCTTCCAGGGTCAGTCCCGCCTCCTGGCACGAGCGCTGAAGAGCGGCCACCTCGTCGACTTCCCAGTACCCCTTGCCAGGGTCGGCGCCGGCGAAGTTGAAATGCACCCCGGTAATGCCAAGCTGATGGGCAAAGGCCGCGGGCCCGGGGCTACGTCCGTTTCCAGGGCCTGTGGTACCGGCTGTTCTTGGTGAGCCTGTTCCTGCCCTTGGCCATCACGACGCAGTTCCAGTTGCTACTCGACATCAACATCGAAGGGACCAGGCTCGGCTACATCCTTCTCATGACGGCCAACTTCGGCGTCGGCCCGTTCCTCATGACGAACTACCTGAAGTCGGTGCCCCGGGAGCTGGACGAGGCGGCCGCCGTCGACGGTATGGGGTACTTCCGCTATGTCCTGCGCATTGTGGCGCCCATCGCCAAGCCCGTCATAATCACTGCGTTCATATTCCAGGCGATAGGCGTGTGGAACGACATCATCAACGCCACTATTTACCTGAACAGCCCCACCCTCCAACCGATAACCAGGGGCCTGCTTACGTTCTCCGGCCAGTACAGCAGCCAGGTGCCGTTACTGTCGGCTGCCATACTCACCGCCGCGCTGCCACTGTTGGCGCTGTACATCCTTGCGCAGCGCTACTTCGTCCCCGGGGCGCTCAGCGGCTCGTTCAAGGGATGAGCAAGACTTGATGGGGCCCCTACACTGCGACCGCCGGTCTGGCAATATGGACCTAAGACCACAGGGGCGATGGTGAGCAACCACGGCGACGACGAGATCTTCTGCATAGGCGAGCTCGGGGGTGGGCCGAACCAGTTCGGCCCGGACTGGGGACAAGCGGAGGGACCGGTGCGCAGGTTCCGGGTGGGCCGAGACGGCGCCGATGCGGCGTGGCCGGCCTTTCAGCCCGGTCCGCTCGACGCCTACCACGGGTGGCGGTCACATGAAATCGAGGTGGAGTTCGACCTCCTGGAGCGCCCGGCCGGGGATGGAGCCCTCGTCGGCACATATGAATTAGTGCTTAGTTTTTTTGCCAGCCACGGGCCTTGCCCGGACATCGAGGTCGGGACCGGCGGCCACTTGGGGACCTTCCGCCCTGAAGTCGTGCGCCGCGACCGCTCCGAAGTGTTCAGGCAATCCCCGACAGCTGGCTACGTCTCGTTGGCCGTAGTGCTACCTGCCGCCTGGTTGCGCCCGGGTACCAACGTGGTCTCGGTGGGCACCGTACTGGGTGACGATTACCGTAACGGCAACGACCGCCACGATGGGCGCCCGCTGTCCCCCTCGGCGGGGCACCCCTTTTACGGCTCGTGGTTCGGGAGCGGGATCACCTGGGACGCGGTGGTCCTGCGCCGGGCAAACAGCCGCTCCGCAGTGCAGGTCCCAACACGTCTGGAGTGCAGCCCTCGGTCCCTGCGAGGTGAGCCCGTCCTACACCTATTGCGGCTGTGCACGGCACTTAGGGGGGCGACGGGGGTCACTACGACGGCTACGGTCCGGGTTGGCGACTTTGTGCAGGAAGTGGCGCTGGCCCACGACGGCCGGGATTTCGGGGAGCTGGTCGCCGCCGTGGCGGTACCCGAGCTCCTGGGGCCGACGTCGGCGAGCGTGACCGTCGAGGGCGAGACGACGCACCATGTCCTCACGCCGGGCCGCAAGTGGACCGTCCACTTGGTGCCGCACGTCCACCTCGACCTTGGCTTCACCGATTATCAGGGCAAGGTACTGGAGCTTCATAGCCGCAACCTGGAGCGTGCCGTGCAAGTGCTGGAGCGGGACCCGACTTTCAGGTTTACCGTCGACGGGTCGATGATCGTAAGCGACTTCCTGGCCACCAGGGGGCCCGGCGCCGCCGAGCCCGTGATCAACGCGCTGCGCTCGGGCGCCCTGGGCGTCAACGCCTTCCACAGCTTGTTCCTGGCCGGTCTGGCGAGCCTGGAGGAGTGCCTCCGAGCCACTTACAACACGGCCGCCCTTAGCTCCGCCTACCAGGTGCGAGGCGACATCGCCCATCTCACCGACGTACCTTCGTACCCTGTCTCGTTACCCTCCGTGCTCGCTCACTTGGGGGTCGGGGCCTTCGCCGGTATCGTCAACCACGCCCGGGCGGCTACCGCGGATAGTGACCTGGCTCACCTGTTGTCGCCGGTGATGTGGGAAGGCGTAGACGGGTCCCGTATCCTCAGTTTCTTTGTCGATTCCTATTCCCAGCTGCGGTTTATGGCCGCTGACCCCCAGACGCTAGGAGGCGCAGAGCGGGCCCTGGACCAGTTCGTCGAGCGCTATGAACGGCCCGACTACCTGCCATCGGACCTGTTGGTGGTGGGGGCTCACGCCGACAACGAGGACCTGGGCGATGGTGACGCCGACTTCGCCCAGCGCTGGAACGAGGTGTACGCCTACCCCCGCATGGCAATCTCGACGCTGGGCGATTATTTCGACCTGGTCCGCCCTCTGGCCGACCAGCTCCCGGTGTGGCGGGGCGACGGGGGGAGCTTTTGGGAGGACGGTGTGGGGACGGGGGCGGCCATCGAGGCGACGTACCGCAGGGCGCAGATGCTACTGCCCGTAGCCGAAAGCCTCGCCGCGGTGACGGGATGGGCCCCGGCCGTTTCGGGCCCGGTGCCGGAGGCGGCCCGGGGCCTGCACCGCCAAGCGCTGGAGGCGGCGTGGGAGGCGCTCCTCATCGGCTGCGAGCACACCTGGACCTGGGCGCACTGGGTATCTCATCCCCGCGGCAGCCAGGGGCCGGACCAGCTCGACTGGAAGCGCCACCATGTCCACCAGGCCTGGCGCACCGGGACCGACGAGTCTCGTCGCGCCCTCAGCCAGCTGGCCGAGCAGGTCAGCACTATCGGGACCGAACTGATCGTCTACAACTCGCTCAGCTGGGCGCGCGACGTAGACGTCGAGGTGGAGATGGCGACCGGGCAGGAACTTTTGCTAGAGGAGCGACGGGTGCCGTTCGAGACCCTGGACGACATGGGCGGCTCTCGACGCGTCCGCCTCACGGTCCCCGACGTCCCGGCCCTCGGTTATTCCACGCTGCGCCACCGGAGCCCGGTAACGGTGGCCACCAACCTCCTCGCCGTCCCCTCCCCGCCGGCGGGGCCCAGTTTGCCGGCAGCTAGAGATAGGTCCGGCCCGGTACGTCGTTCTGCCCGTACCGTCGAAAGCGACCGCTGGCTGGTGGTACTGGACGGTTCGGGCATGGTGAGCGAGCTGTTGCACCGCCCATCGGGACGTCAGCTCCTGAGCCCGGCCTCGCCCTGGCCGCTGGCGTGCGTGCTCTACGCTACCGACGACAAGCCTGCCGGGGACTGGGAGGTCACACCCTACCTACCCCCGGGTCACCGCCGACCGGCCTCCCTGGAAGGCAGTGGCCCGCCGGTGCCCGGGCCGACGAGCCTGCTCGACCGCCGGCCGGTGTCCCCGCCCTATACGCCCGCCATTTACCCGGCCCGTATGCGCAGCGAGGGCGTAGTCAGGACCTACGACGGCTGGCGGGTGAACGCAGTAGGCGAAGGTCCGTCCCTGCCCCATGTGGCCGTGTCGGTCCTGTTGCGGGACGGATCTGACACCATTGACGTTGTTGTCCGCTTGCACAAGGAATATCGCCTGGCCCGCGAGTCCGTCTATGCCGCCTTCGGGTTCGACCTCGATGACCCGGTCGTGCGTTACGACCGCCAGCTTGGTTGGGTCGACCCGGCCCGGGACCATTCGCCGGGATCGTGTACCGAGTGGTTCACCACCCAGTACGGCGTGGTCCTGTCTTCGGGCCCCGACGGGCCGGCGGTGGCCTGGAGCTCGTCCGAAGCCCCACTGTTCAGTATCGGCGATGTCGTGTGGGGCAGGTGGCCGGACACCTTCGAGGTCGGCAACGGGTACCTCTTCTCCTGGCTCCTAAACAACAATTGGCCCGTCAACACGGCCCCGGCCCAAGAGGGCCCGCTCGATGTCCGCTTCGCCTTCACGCCGATGGCGACCTTCGACCCCGCCCGGGCGTCACGGCTCGGCCGGGAACACCGGGTACCGGCGGCAGCGTCCTGGGTGACCCCGCTGGACAAGGCGGGTACCGGTCCTCGACCCCTTCCCGCGGGGCGCCACGCCCTTGTCGACCTGGGCGCGCCCCAGACCGTGCACGTTACCGTGGCGACCGCTCGGGACGGCTGCAGCTTGCTGTTGCGCGTCCAGGACCTGACGGGCGTACCGCAACGGGCCCGCTTGCGCCATCCCGCCGGGGGCCAAGGTGCGGCCACCCTCGCGTACGGTGACGAACGACCTATCCGGCCCATCGAGGTCGACAATGAAGGCTCCTTCGGCGTCGAGTTAGGTGGCTGGTCGGTGGCTACGGTACTGGTCCATCGTCCTGGCCGCGTCTGACAAAATGCGCGTCCTGGTAACCGGTGCGGCTGGCAGGACCGGCCGGGAGGTCGTGGCCGCACTCGCCCGCGCCGGCCATGAGGTCCTCGGCACCGACCAGGTCGCCGCCACGGGTAGCGCCGGCGACGCGCCAGCAGAGTGCGCCAGGTTCGTCCACGGTGACCTCCGTGACAAGGATCTGGTCATAAAGCTGGTATGCGACGTGGATGCGCTCGTCCACTGCGCCGCCATCATCAGCCCTTACGGCCTCCCCGACGACTACGTATATATCAACAATGTCCACTCCACCTTCCTGGTCCTAAACGAGGCTGGGCGGTCGGGGGCCCGCCGGGCCGTCGCTTTGTCGAGCCTGTCCGCGCTTGGGCTCGCCTACGCCGCCCAGGAGCGTTCGCCACGCTATGTGCCGGTAGACGAGGACCACCCATTGGAGGTAGAGGACCCTTATGG
>PMWT01000091.1 GCA_003166025.1 Acidimicrobiaceae bacterium
CTACAGCCGGCTGACGCCCCGGCGCCGCCCGTCCTGGCCGTCGCCGAGTTGTCGTCAGGGCCGCTGCTGGGTGCGCAGCGCGTACAGCACGGCCTCGGCGAGCGCCACGAACTCACGCGCCCTGGCCGGTTCCAGGTGCTCCCCGTTGGCGTCCAGCACCGCCATGGTGTGCATCACCCCGAGGCCTTCCACTGCGTCCAGGTTCGCGCTGTTGACCACGCCCCGGCCGTGCGCGGCACGAGCCAGCTGGGCCACGTTCAACCCCGCCGCCGCCCTCGGCTCGGACGTTTCGACCATGTCGACCAGCGCCCGGCCGACCTGTTGATACGACGCCTCGACCGCCGCTATCGGTGACGCGGTGTCGACCATGTCCAGGGCCAGCATCTCGCGGGCGAAGTCGCTTGCCTCAAGCACATCTCCGCCCGACCCGGGCGACGCTTCTGTCCCTCGCTGTTTTGGGGTCAGGCTCCCCACCACTCGGGCCGTTTGTTCAGACCACTCGGCCTCGACCCCCGCCCGGGCCCACCTTTACCCGTCGGGGCGGCACCGCCAGCCAGCCCACGGACGGGTGGCGCAACACCACCACCGCGACCACTACCGCAGCGGGCCACGCCAGCGAGCGCACCAGCGAAGCCACGAAGCTCAAGCCGTCCACGCCGCCAAGCCTCGCAGGCCCACCGGCCCGGGACGCGGACGCCCCGCTGCTCCCCATTGGGGAGGCACCCCAGGCCCGGCCGTCGTGCCCATGGTGACCGTTCCAAGAGCCTGAGCCCCGGCCCGTGCCCCCCCAATGGGGAGCCGCCCTGGGCGCCCGGCCCAGTGGTCCACCACCCGGTCACACCCACGGCTTAAGGTACTGAACACGGTTGCAAGGGGGCCCTTGGCGCGAGCCAGCGTGGTGGACCAACGGCGGCGATAACCCACCTTTCGACCCCGAATGCCGACAGTGTAAGGTCCACATCTGGGCTTAGGAAGGTGTGGCCCTCCAGCCTCAGGAAGAGGGCGGGCGTGCCGGTCCGAGGTTGGTTTAGCGAGCCGGCCGAGATGGTCGTCGGTGGCGGCTGCTGAGAGCTGTGGCCATACCAGTCCGGCGTCGTGGGACCGAGGCTCTCAAGCGAGCAATTGGCCGGCGGCTTCAGGGCACTCGCGGCGGGCGCAAGAGGCTGGCACGTCGCCGTCCGCCAACGCGGGCGGGAGCTGGCTCGTGCTGGACGGGAACTCGTTGCCGCGACCGGCGGGTAGGGCTTTACGAAGTAGCACGTCGTCAGCCGGCCCGTCGGTCCTGCCATGGGGACAAGGTGTGAGCCTTCGGTCCCGGACGTTCAGCGCTGGGGACAGCCCGGGTAGATCGCGTCGTCGTGGGTGGAGCCGCGAGCCGGGAGGGGGGAGCGTACTGAACCTGCTCGAGGGCCTGGTCCCTCGGCCCTCAACGGACCCCGCTGGGGCTCGTAGACGGGGCGCTCAGCGGACGGGGAAGCGCCTGGGGGAGGGGGGCATAGCTCGGACACCGGTCGGCCTCGAGGTAGAGGCCGCAGGTAGTGGCTAGAGAGAAGGCAGCGTTGCCCGTTCGACGCCAGGTGGTCGAGGCCGAGCGCACCATTGCCGTCCTCGCTCGCCGCGCCAATGCTCTTGGCGCCGGCGCCGCGGCGTACGCCGGCGAAGGTTCAGTGGCCCCGCAGGCGCGGCTTGCGGGCACCCTCTTCGCCGCGGGCCGCTTCGTGGCGGGCCAGGAAGGCCTGGAGCAGGGCGCGCACATGGTCCTGCTCGTCCTCGTCCAAGAACACGGTGGCTTCGAAGAGAAGCCGGATGGCCTCGTCGGCAGGCAGGCGCGGCTCCTCCCCGAAGACCAGTGCGTCGGCGCTGACCGACAGGGCGACAGCCAGGCGCCGCAATGCCCCGAGCGTGGGCTCGGTGGTGCCGCCCTCGTAGCGGCGCAGTTGGGTGACATGCACCTCGGCCCGCTCGGCCAGGGAGACCTGGGTGAGGCCGGCTTGGCGGCGCAGGAAGGCCAGGCGTTCCCCGAACTCCACCTGAGCGACCGTAGCAGGCCCTTGCAACTCCATATAATATCTGATACAATAGATACTATCATGCAGAAAAGGTATTGGAAGGGATTACCCGCCCCAGGTGGCCTGGTAGCCAAAGACCTGGCCCCGGGGGCCAACGACCAGGAAGTGGTCTGCGCCGTCGTCGAGCACTACTGCGCCGCCCTGGCCGGAAACGACAAGGCGAGGCGAGCATTGGCAGCGCTGGGCGTGGACGAGGAGACGGCTCAGGCCTTCCGGGTGGGCTACTCGGACCGCTCGCTCGGCCCGGCTCTTCCCGGCCGGCAGTGGAAACAGGGTGGTGAACTGCGCTCCCAGCTCACCCGCCCCGGGCTCTACCGGCCTTCGGGCCACGAGCACCTCGTGGGTTGCCTGGTCGTCCCGGTCCTCAGTGCGAGCGGCGAGATTGTCGGACTCTGCGGTCGGCGCCTGGACCGGGGCTCGGTCGACCTGTGGGCCGAGGGCCTCCCGGGCGGCTGGTTCAACGAGCCGTCAACGTGGCCGACCGAAGTGCTACTCGCCGTTGACGTCTTCGAGGCGCTCGCCGTCATCGGGGCGGGACGGCATGACGTCTTGGCCCTCGGCCGTCCCGGTGTTCTTTCCCGCGACGACGCCAAGCAGTTGGCGGCCCGGGGCGTACGCCAAGTCGTCCTGTTCGGTCCGGGAACTGACGCCACGGCGCAGCGCCTCGGGCTAGAGGACGTCGAAGTCAGCAGGGCAGGCACGCACCTCTCCATTGCTGAGGTGCTCCGGGGCGCCACGGACCGAGCGGCGGCACTGGCTGCCGTGCTGGCAGACGTTGAGGTCGTCTGTGCCCAAGCGCCCCGGCCGAGCCCCGCCTCTGTCGGTCCCGCCGGCCCAGTGCGAGCAGAACTACCTACGCCAGGGCCAACCGTCTCCGGCGATGCCTCAGAGCTTCACGTGGCCTTCGGGGACCGCCGCTGGCGCGCCCGCGGTGGCGGTCGTTCCCCGGTGCCAGGCTCATTACGGGTGGCGCTATCGGTGACCGACGAGCGTTCTGGCCGCTTCCACCTGGACACTCTCGACCTCTACGCCGCCCGCGCCCGGAACGGCTACCTGGCCGGCGCGACCACCGAGCTGCGCACCGGGGCCGAAGTGCTACGAAAGGAGCTGGCCGAAGTCATCTTCGCCGTCGAGCGGGCCCAGGCGAGCAGGGAGGACGAAGCCCCCGCTGTGCCCGAGATGACAGAAGCCGCCAGATCGGCGGCCATGCAGCTGCTGGTATCCCCAGATCTGCTCGGACGCATCGGTGCCGACCTGGCCTCGCTCGGGGTCGTAGGCGAACAGACCAACCTGGCTGTCACCTACTTGGCGACAATTTCGCGCAAAGCCGAGCGGCCCTTCGGCGTCGTCGTGCAATCGAGCTCGGCCGCCGGCAAGTCCACCTTGGCCGACGCCGTGGCCGCCTTCGTCCCCGAAGAAGACCTCGTCAGCCTGTCGGCCCTGACCGCCCAAGCCCTCTACTACCTGGGCGCGGGCGACCTGGCCCGCAAGGTCCTGTTCGTC